>CAYXQW010000254.1:0-4755 GCA_964466695.1 uncultured Bdellovibrionales bacterium | reverse complement strand
TTGATCATTCCGGCCGGCTGGCACAGCCACGTGTCAACACCGACAGTGTCATTACGCAAATGGGGCGCTCGCAACGCACCAAAAGGATCTCGCCGGCATACTTCACCACCCATCATGACCTTCCCATGGGAACAGCTTAGCCTATTACTTCGCCGGTTTCGCTTATCCAGCGCCGCGCCGCGGTCAACCCTGGCAAAACCGCCATTGACTCCGGCTCGGCCCTCGACTTAAGGGACTGTCGCTTGCTCCGTTGTGCCTTGGGTCAGGAGGCCATGGTGTTGCCGATAGAGCCGTCCCCGGGGTCTTTGCTCCCGCTCCTCTTGCTGCTCCCGCTCTGCGGGGCGATCGCGAACGGCCTCCTCGCCACGCGCCTACCCCGCGGCGCCATCGGCCTTGTCGGCAACGCCAGCGTCATCGGCTCCTTCGCGCTCTCTGTCGCCATCGTCATCGAGCTTACGCGCTTGCCCGAGGGCGCCAGGATCTCCACCAACCTCTATCGCTGGTTCGAGGCCGGGGGCTTCGCCGTCGATCTTCGCTTCGTTGTAGACCGGCTGAGCGCGGTCATGATCCTGGTCGTCACCGGCATCGGCTCCCTCATCCATGTCTACTCCCTGGGCTACATGGCGAAAGACCCATCCTACGGGCGCTACTACGCCTACTTGAACCTCTTTATCTTCTCCATGCTCGTCCTCGTCCTCGGCGACTCGCTGCCGCTCTTGTTCGTAGGTTGGGAGGGCGTGGGCCTGTGCAGCTACCTGCTCATCGGGTTCTGGTTCGACGACCTCGAGAAAGCCGCCGCCGGCAAGAAGGCTTTCATCATCAACCGCGTGGGCGATATCGGCCTGATCTTGGCCATGGCCGTCTTGCTGCGCACAACGGGCGCGCTCGACTTCGACAGCCTCCGCGCCGCATCCCTCGGGGGAATGCTATCGCCCGCCGTCGCCACCGCCGCGGCGCTGTTGCTCCTCCTCGGCGCCACCGGCAAGAGCGCCCAAGCCCCGCTCCACGTCTGGCTGCCCGACGCGATGGCGGGGCCGACCCCCGTCTCGGCCCTGATCCACGCCGCGACCATGGTCACCGCCGGCGTCTACCTCATCGCGCGCCTCGGCTTCGTCTTCGCCCTCGCGCCCACCGCGATGTTGACCGTGGCCGTGGTGGGCGCCGTAACAGCGCTCTTCGCCGCCACCATCGCCACGCGACAAAACGACATCAAGAAGGTCCTCGCCTACTCGACCATCTCCCAGCTCGGCTTCATGTTCATCGCCGCGGGGGTCGGCGCCTACGCGGTCGCCATCCTGCACTTGGTTACGCACGCCTTCTTCAAGGCCTGCCTCTTCCTCGGCGCGGGCTCGGTCATCCACGGCCTCGGCGGCGAGCAAGACATCCGCAAGATGGGCGGCCTCTGGCGCAAGATGCCGATCACCGCGGCTACCTTCGTGGTGGCGGCGCTCGCCATCTCGGGCTTCCCGCTGCTCTCGGGCTTCGTCTCGAAGGACGCCATCTTGTGGAACGCCTTCATCGCCGACGCCGGCGCATACGCGGCCACCTTCACGGGCGCGGCCAAGATCTTGTGGGCGGCAGGGATCGCGACCACCGCGCTCACGTCTTTCTATATCTGGCGCCTCGTCGTGCTCGTCTTCTTCGCCAACGAGAGCCGCGCGCGCGCGCACGAATCGCCGCGCTCCATGACCATACCGCTGCTCGCCCTTGGCGGCGGCGCGCTAGTTACGGGCGCCCTCGCGTGGCCGAAGCTCTTAGGCGGCGCCGAGCGGCTCTACACGTGGCTCGCGCCCGCGGTCGGCTCAGGGCCCGCGCCTTCCGGGCACTTTGCGGCCCTCGAGTGGGCGCTCGCGGGCATGGCCACGCTTGCGGCGCTCGCGGGCGGCCTACTCGCCTATCGCGCCTGTCGCCACGGTACAAAAGCAGAGAGACAGCGCGGCGCTCTTTGGACCTGGCTCATCGAGCGAGCCTTGGCGCGGTGGCACATAGATGAGCTCTACGACACGGTGGTGGCAAAGCCCACGCTGTGGGTCGCGCACGTGCTGCTCGGACGCGTGCTCGAGCGCATCATCGACGGTGCGGTCTACCTCGTGGCCCACCTCGCGCGCACCATCGGAGTTTTGGCCCAGCTCGTACAGACCGGCAACATCCAGAAATACCTCGCCGTCTTCGTCATCGCCCTCACGTTTTTACTCTACGGCTGGCTCGCGGCGGCACGCGCCGGGGTGGTGTGGCCATGACCTTCCTGCAGACCCACCTGTTGAGCGCGATAGTCTTTTTGCCGCTCGCGAGCGCCCTGCTCCTCATGTTCTTCCCGAGGCACGAATCGAGCGGCGCGCGCGGCTTCGCGCTCGTGACAAGCCTCATCGACCTCGCGCTGGTGATGCTAGCCTTCGCGCGCTTCGTGCCCGCCGAGGCGGGGTTACAGCTCACCGAGAATCACCCCTGGATAGAGCACTTCGGCATCAGCTACGCGCTCGGCGTGGACGGCATCGCCCTATTGCTCGTGGGGCTCACGGCGGCGCTCGCCCCCATCGTCATCCTGAGCACCAAGACGAGCGTCACCGAGAACAGCCGCGACTATCTCATCTGCCTTCTGTTGCTGCAGACCGGCATGTTGGGCGCGTTCGTGGCCGCAGATCTCTTCCTCTTCTATGTCTTCTGGGAGGTGATGCTCATCCCCATGTACTTCTTGATCGGCATGTGGGGCGGGAGAAACCGCGTCCAGGCCGCGCTCAAGTTCTTCCTCTACACCATGGCCGGCTCGCTGCTCATGCTCGTGGCCATCCTCTACACCGTTTGGGCGGTGCGCGATCAAGGCGGGCTCACCTTCTCGTGGCTCGAGCTCTCGCAGAGGCTCGCGCGGGCGGAGCTCGGATCGGCCGAGACCTACTTGTTCCTCGCCTTCGCGCTGGCCTTCGCCATCAAGGTGCCGATGTTCCCGTTCCACACCTGGCTGCCCGACGCCCACGTAGAGGCCCCGACGGGCGGCTCGGTGGTGCTCGCCGGGGTGTTGCTCAAGCTCGGCGCGTTCGGGTTTCTGCGCTACGCCTTCTGGCTCTTCCCCAAGGCCGCCGCGAGCTTTCTGCCCGCGCTCGGGATCTTGGCCGTGGTAGGCATCATCTACGGGGCGGCCCTGGCCATGGCCCAGAGCGACTTGAAGCGCCTCGTGGCCTACTCGTCGGTGTCGCACTTGGGCTTCGTGATGCTCGGCCTTACGGCCATGACGGTGACCTCGGTGACCGGCAGCGTGGTGCAGATGGTGAACCACGGCATCAGCACCGGCGCCTTGTTCTTGCTCGTCGGGGTCATCTACGAGCGCCGGCACACGCGCGATCTCGACGCCTTCGGCGGCCTCGCGCGCGTCATGCCGCGCTACGCGGTGGCCTTCGTGATCATCATGCTCTCATCTATCGGGCTGCCGGGGCTCAACGGGTTCGTGGGCGAGCTGCTCATCTTGACGGGCAGCTTTCGGAGCACGGGGATACACATCGACAGCTCCGCCGCGACCGTCGCGACTTTCTGCCTCGTCGCGGCCAACGTCGTGGCCTTGATCGTCCTCGCGGTGCTCGCTCGGGCCTTGTTCCGCAAGAACACGCGCGTGGGGCTCACAACGAAGATCCTCGCCATGCTCACCGTCGGCGCCGGGCTCGCGCTCATCGTCGCGCCGCCCGTAGACAAGCTCGGCTTTGGAGGAGGATTGTTGATGAGGCCCTTGCTGCGCCCCGCGGACGCGGCCACAGGCTTCGGCGAGCTGTTCGCCGTGCTTGGCGTCATCGCGGTGCTCGGCGTCGTCCTCGGCGCGGTGTACATGTTGAGCGCCACGCAGCGGGTCTTCTTCGGGCCCCTAAAGCACGAGCAAAACGCCGCCTTGCCGGATCTCGGTCTACGCGAGGTGGTGATCCTGCTGCCCTTTCTCTTCTTCGCCGTGTTCTTCGGCGTCTACCCCAAACCCATGCTCCACCTCATCGAGTCCTCGGTCGTAAGCTACACGACCGCGTTTCGTGCCCGCGCCGCGTTGCCACCGGAGGTGCTGCTCGCGCCCCGCGCACAAGACCGGCGGCCACGCCCACCCGGCGCGCTGCCATCCCTGCCAGGCAACGGACCGGCCCCGCAAAGGGCGCAACCATGATCTCCTCCGGGCTCGGCGTCGCGGCGCCCATCATCACGCTCGCGCTCACGGCCATCATCGTGCTCTCCCTCACGGTCGCAAAGGGAGCTATGCGCGAGGCCCAAAAGGCCTGCGACCACCTCGCGGTCATCACCTTGCTCGGCTTCGCCACCGCCCTCTGGCTGCTGCTCGCAAACCCGCCCGGCATCGCCAGCGCCTTCGCCTTCGCGGTCGTGCGCGACGGGATAGCCGTGGTCTTTGGCAGCACCATCTTGTTGGGCGCGATGCTCACGGTGCTCTTCGCCCTACCCTACTTACGAGAGCACGAGCTCGCATGCGGAGAGTTCCTCGCGCTCCTTTTGCTCTCCGCCACGGGGATGTTGACGCTGGTGATGGCGGGCGACTTGATGACGTTCTTCATCGGCCTCGAGACCATGTCGCTCGCGCTCTACGTGCTCGTCGGCTACCGCCGCACCTCCACCAAGTCGCAAGAGGCCGCGCTCAAGTACTTCGTCTACGGCGCCTTCGCCTCGGCCTTCGCCCTATTCGGCATCGCCTTGCTCTACGGCGAGCTCGGGCGGCTCAGCGGGCAACCGGGCCTCGGCTTCGCCGAGCTTTGCGCGGCCTTGCGTGAGGGCGAGCTC
>CAYXQW010000253.1:0-4775 GCA_964466695.1 uncultured Bdellovibrionales bacterium | reverse complement strand
TCATGAAGCTCTGGCAGAAGCGCATCACCTCGGCGTCGGACTTGCCCTTCGGGTCGAAGTCGGAGCCGCCCTTGCCACCGCCCATGGGCAGCGTGGTGAGGGCGTTTTTGAAGATCTGCTCGAAGCCCAAGAACTTCAGGATGCCCTGGTTGACCGTGGGGTGGAAGCGCAGGCCGCCTTTGTAGGGTCCGATGGCGTTCGAAAACTGCACGCGATAACCGCGGTTGACCTGATAGCGGCCCGAGTCGTCGATCCAGGGCACGCGGAAGTAGATCACACGATCGGGCTCGACCAGGCGCTCGAGGATGCTCGCCTCGAGGTACTCGGGGTGGCGGTCGAGCGCCGGCTTGATCGAGCGCACCACCTCCTGGACGGTCTGGTGGAACTCGGGCTCGCCGTGGTTGCGCTTCTTGGTAGCTTCGAAAACGTGGTCGACATAGTCGTTCATGCGCATGGATGTCTCCGCTCGGCCCGCCCGTAGGGGGTGGCTCCAGGGTATATGTGTGGGGCACGTTGAAGCAGGTCGGTCGCGGATTGGTCAAGATCGACGGGGGAGGTTTTTGCGCGGCCCCGGTTGGACCTCGAGCGCGCCCCTGCGCTACGCTCGGTTTGTGCTCTCCCACCTCGAAACCCTCGAGCCCGGCGATGTCATCGTCTTGTTCGAGCTCGGCGCGCTCGGCGATAGCATTATGACCCTCACCGCCATGCGCGCGGTGCGCGTGGCCCAGCCGCACGCGCGCATCATAAGGGTGCACGAGCGACGCATGGGCGAGTTCTTTCGCGGCTGCCCTTATGTGGACGAGCTTCTCGTCTTCGACCGTAGGCGGCCGCGGGTGCTCGCCGCCCTCGCTTTGCTCTTAGGCCTGCGCCGCTCGCGGCCGCTCGCCATCGCCAACCTGCACACGCCCGACTTCGACCGGCCCTTCTCGCTTTATTTGCGCGACAGCCTCTTTCTCGCCTTGAGCTCGGCGCGCTGGCGGTGCGGCTTCGTGCATGGCGCGGAGGGGAGGCTCCTCACGCACGGTGTCATGCGCTCGGCCTTCGGTGCGCGCCGCATCGACGAAGAGATGCTCGAGGTGGTGCGCCCGCTCGGGGCCATGGCCGATGGCGCGGTGCTTGATTACTGGCTCGAGGCTCGTGAATACGCGAGCGCCGAGCGGCTGCGGGTGAGGGCGGCGCGAGCGGCGGCGATCGATCCCGAATCCCCGTATTTTTGCGTCTCGCCGTTCGCGCGGGCGCGGACGCGGGAGTGGCGGCTCGACGCCATGGGCCGCGCGGTGACCGAGGTGGCGCGCGCGACTGGGCTCGTCCCGGTGCTGCTCGGGGCGGACGCCGACCGGGCGCGGCTTTGGCGCTTGGCCGCGACCATCGAGGTGCCGTGGGTGGACCTCGTCGGCCCGAGCAGCGTGCGCGACGCCGCGGCCATCTTGTCGCGCGCGGCCTTCGCGATCGCCGTCGACTCCGGCCTCTTGCACCTCGCGGCCTTGGTGGGCACGAAGGTGGTCGGCATCTATGGCCCCGGCGACCCGCGGCGCTGGCACCCGCTCCCGCAGGTCGAGGTGCGCGTGGTGCAGGCCGGGGTCTCGTGTAGCCCGTGCTTTATGCGCGAGTGCGAGGGTCTTCGCTGCCAGGAAGAGATAACTTGCGACGCGGTCGCGGCGGCGGCGCTCTCGCTGTGGTCCGATCGTGCCTGACGCGCCGCGGGTCGTCTACTTCGCGGCCTCGCAGCGAAAGGGCCCGAGCTCGCGCTATCGGATCTATCAATACGCGGAGTACTTCGCGGCCGCCCGTATCGCGCTCGTGATCGCTCCGGCGCTCCCCGATGCCTACTTCGACGCCGAGCGCGGCGTGGGGCTCTGGCGCAAGGTCGTGCGTGTGGCTTGCCTTTTCGTGGCTTTTTGGCGGCGCCTTTTGCAGCTTCGATTCTTGCCGGGCGCGCAGGGCGCCGTCATCGAGCGCGAGTTCTTCCCGTGGCTCCCCGCCGTGTTCGAGCGGGCGATCGCGCGCTTTGGCGGGGGCTACGTGCTCGAGCTCGATGATGCGATCTATCTCTCGCGCGGGCGGCGCAGAAAGTACGCAACCGTGCTCGGCCGCGCGCGCGCGGTCATCGCCGGCAACGCCACGCTCGCGGCGTACGCGCGGCGCTTCAATGATCGGGTCGTCGTGGTGCCGACCACCGTGAGCGTCGCGCGCTATCGGCCGCGGGCAAGCTACGCGCGCGATAGCGTGGCGCGGATCGGCTGGGTGGGCCTTTCGAGCAACTTCCCGCACCTGCGAGCGATCGCGCGCGAGCTCTCTTATGTCTGCGAGCTTTGCGGTGCAGTCGTGGTGGTGGTCTCGTCGCGACCGATCGTGGCCGCGTTCCCCTCGGTGTTTATCCCCTGGTCGTACGCCGTCGAGGCGGAGACGATCCGTAGCTTCGACGTCGGGATCATGCCGCTCGTCGACACCCCCTTCGCGCGCGGCAAGTGCGGTCTCAAGCTCTTGCAGTACATGGCGTGCGGTCTGCCCGCGGTCGCCTCGCCCGTCGGCGTCAACCGCGAGATCGTGCGGCACGACGAGAACGGCATGCTCGCAAAAGATCATGATGCGTGGCGAACCGCGCTTGCGAGCCTGCTTGGTGACGAGGAGAGACGTGCTCGCCTTGGCCGGGCGGCGCGTGCGACGGTCGCGCGCGATTACGCGACCGAGCTCTTCGGGCCGCGCCTGGTGGCGCTCTATCGCGAGCTCGTGGTGTCGCGTCAGGGCTCGTGATCCGGCTCGAGCTCGCGGAGCTTCTCCTCGGCGCTCGCGCGAAAGCGCGTCTTCGGGTTTTTGAGCACCTCGCGCAAGAGGTCTTTGGCCTCGTCGCGGCGGCCGAGGCGGGTCAAGATCTCTGCCATCCAGAACCGTGCGTCGTCGGCGCGGACGTTGCTCGGGAAGGCGCGGGCGAAGTCGCCGAAGCTCGCGAGTGCCTCGTCGAGCTGACCTATCTGCCGCTCGGCCTCGGCGGTGCCAAAGGCGGTCTCCCAGTCGCCGGGGGCGGCTTTGCGGAGCTTTTGCCCGAGCTTCACCGCGGCGGTGTGGTCGTTTGCGCGGAGAAGCTCGAAGAACTTTCGGCGTAGCTCGCGCCGCTCGACGTCGGTCATGGTCGCGTCCTCGGAGGGGGGCTCCGGCTCGGCCTTGGTCTCTTCGACGGGCGCGGGTGTCTCGGCTTTTGTCACCACTGGCGGCGGTGCGCTCGGTGATTGGTCTTTGGGCGCGCGGGTTACGAGCACCGTCATGAGCACGCCTATCGCGAGGCCCCCGAGCGCGGCGAGCCCGAGGCCCTTTAAGGGATAGGTCCGCGGCGGCAAGATAGCGGGGCTCTCTCTGGGAACCTCGGCGCATGCAGGGATGAGCTCCGGGCTCGTCCGGTCTTCTTCATAAGTCTCTGGGGTGGGGTCGGGCGTATCGCGCAGCTCGGCGAGGGTCTCCTGCACGTCATCGTCCGAGAGCAATACGCTCCAGAGGTTCTCCTCGGTGCGCTCGATGGCGACGCCGCTCAGGACCTCGCGCAAGCCGGGGTAAGCGTCGAGCACGGGCATAAAGAGCCGCTTGTCGAAGCGGAGCAAGGTCACGCTGCCCGCGGCCCACACCGAGGCCGAGCGCGGCTGGTCGGAGAGCAGTGCCATCTCGCCGAAGAAGCCGCCCTCGCCGATGCGCGCGACCTCGGCGTCGTTTTGCTCGCGCAAGGTGACGCGCACCTGACCCTCGACGACTAGGTAGAAGCCGTCGCCCTCGTCGCCTTGGCGGATGATGATCTCCCCGTCGCCGTAGGGCTGCTTTTCGGCGATGCTCGCCATCATGGTGATCCCGGCCTCGTCGAGGGTGGCGAGCGGGTGGTTGCCGCGCTGGAAGCGCTTGAGCGCGGCGGTGGTGAAGACGAGGGCGGTGCTCGGCGCGATGGCCGCCACGACCTCCGTGCGCGGGCGAGCTGGGGCGAGCTTTGGGTAGGAAGCACAGAGCTCCTCGACGTCGAGCGGGTCTCGCCGGACGTCGAAGGGCTGGCTCGCGTCCGCGGCGCTCGCCTCCGCGGTGAGGAGGACCACGGGGAGGTCGGGCGCTTGCGAGCGGACCATGCGCGCGAAGTTGATGCCGCCGAGTGACGGTAGAGCCTCGCTCGTGATCACGAGCTCGGGCGCCTCCTCGAAGAAGCGGGCGAAGGCGTCGCCGCCGTCGGGGGTGGCGGCGACGTCGAAGCCGCGGGCCCCAAGATCGATCACGGCGCGCTTGAGCTTCTGCGTGTCGCCGTGCGCGATCAGGACCTTGGTGGCCATGAGAAGCTATTGTGGTCGGTCTTCGAAGCAGTAGAGGCGTAGCGTTGAGCTACAAGAGGTCTCGTTGTCGGCCGAAGACCATAAAAGGTCACGCCTCGCGGCATACCCCGCGAGGCCATCGACCGCGGTGCTTGTCCAGTTGGTGCAGTTGTTGGGCGGCCCATGGCTCGGCTCGAGGTCGGTGCCCGTCCACACCCAAGCCGCGTCCTCGGAGAGGTAGTCTTCGTTAGCGTCGAGGTTTAGAGGCTCGCGAAGCAAGCCTTCGCCGAGCTCATCGAGGTTGGCCGCGATCTGAATGCCGTCGAGTCGCAGCCAAGGCAGGTCGTCGCTTGTGAAGCGGCTCATGGCGCTCGTGCTCGAGGTCGAGAGCCAGGCGCGAAAGACGCGGTCGTCGATGTCGAGCGTCGCAGCTTCGGCCTGACAGATGGCGTCGGCGACCTCGAGCACGTCCGCGCCGGGGGTCGAGCCTACGAGATC
>CAYXQW010000252.1:1817-4782 GCA_964466695.1 uncultured Bdellovibrionales bacterium | reverse complement strand
AAGGCGTTGTAGGCTTGGTCGGCCAGGATGTTGCGGTCGGCCAAGAACAGGATGCGCGGTCGCCGCTTTCCGTCCTGGGCCAGGTTCCAGCGACTCTGGAAGAGTTTCCAGGCAAGCTGGAAGGCGATGAAGGTCTTGCCGGTGCCCGTCGCGAGCGTGAGCAAGATGCGCTTCTTGCCCGCGGCGATGGCCTCAAGGGTCCGGTTGATGGCGTTGTGCTGGTAGTAGCGGCCTTCCCAGGTGCCGCCCTTGTCCTCGAAAGGGATCTCGGAGAAGCGGTTGCGCCACTCGCTCTCCTCGGCGAAGGCCGCCTGCCAAAGCTCATCGGGCGTCGGGTACTGCGCGACGTTGCCCTCGTGACCCGTCTCCATGTCGATGCGGTAGATGCCAACGCCGTTGGTCGAGAACGCAAATCGGGTTTGCAGCTTGGTTGCATACTCCTTGGCCTGGCCCACGCCCTCGGTGTCGGGAAGGTCGCGCTGCTTGGCTTCGATGACGGCCAGCTTGTGGCCGCGGTAGACCAGCACGTAATCGGCGATGTCCTTGGGGCCGCGCTTGCCCGCGCCCTGGAGTCTGCCGAGGGTGATGACCTCGCGCCGCACGCGACTGCCCTCGACGACGCCCCATCCCACCGCTTTGAGGGCAGGGTCGATAAGCTCAGCGCGGGTTTCGGCTTCGTTCATGGTTTCTCGGTCCTCTTCCCATGAGCGGCGGTCATCTTGAAAGCGTGACAATCTGTCACGGTTTCATTCTTGGCCGTCATTCCAACCAGGGTACAGATTGTACCCCAATTGGAGATCAGCTCAGGATCGCTGTCGCCGATCATGGTCCAATCGCTCATAGCGCCGCCTCGCGCATCGCGTGCTCAGGCTTGGCCGTCAGCTCGCCGGTGAAGGCTTTGTGGAGGATGGCCTGCCGCAGTTCTCCAAGCGCCGACTTCTTGGATTCCAGGCTGGCCGCAAGGCGGTTCGTGCTGGCCTGGAGGGTGTTGAGCCGTTCCACAACTGCCATCTGGGTGGAGTGCGGCGGGAATGGGAATCGCTGCGTCTCGAAGGTCCCCAGGTTGATATTGTCCTGGGCGCTCCCTTTCCCCTTCGCTTTCAGCACCGCCTTGAAGAATCTCAGGACGTATTCGACGTACTCGTTGCTCGTTACGTTTGGATCAACGACGATGCCCACCACGCTGTCAGGAAAGCAGGCATCGAATCCGAGGATCGCCGTTTCGGCGATGTTCGCTGCGATGGTGATGCAGATCGTCCCTTTCGGCCACAGCTTGCTTTGGGCCAGCCCCTGCTCACTGTAGGTTTGCGAGTACGCGGTGATCACCTGACCCGCATTACGCACATCTCCGGTCTGCACAAATGGGTACTTCCCACCGTAAAGTTGTGGGTCATTACGTGGCCGGTGCTTGGATTTTCCTCGGGCAAACTCGACGGAGACTTCCTGGAGGGTCCTCTCCTCCCACCCCTCACCCCTCTCTGTGAACACGGAGTCGAGGTAGCTCTCAAACAGCTCGCGGGCGTTGGCGAGGTTCTTCTCGGCGTTGGCGACTGCGGTATCGATCCCCGCAAAAGCTTCGTCGAGGATGGCAACGATGCGCTTTTGTTCGGGGAGGGGCGGCAGCGGGACCTTGATCTGGCTGAGGGTCGCGCCCGACACATTCGGAAACGTTGCGCCAGATCCCAATCGGTATATCTCGTCTCGATTCGCGTAGACAAACAAGTTGACCCAATCCTGGTTCTCACCCGCCCGAATGGCGGCGACACCGCGCCCAACACAGGAATCGAAACCGGCGATGTTCATTCTCCCCGTGGTTGACCCTCTCACGCAGAGGATCAAGTCACCGGCAGAACACATCTTCGTTGGCTCGGTCGTAAACTTCGTCCTCGTGGTCTTGGAGAAAGGCGTTGGACCAAATTCCACCGGACCATTGATGAGCGGAACTCCCTTCCCGGCTGTGTTGTAGCTTGAGCCAGGGGGGCTCTGGCCCATCAGGATCTCCCCAATCTGCCCCAGCGGCCTGACCACCCAACCGTCCCTCACAGCATCCCCCATGGCCCCTCAAGGCTCTCGGCACCGAGCGCGGCATGATTCATCGCTTGCCGCCTTTGAGTTGCTTGGTGGCGCGTTTGGGCGGCAGGTAGTTTTCGCCGGTCACCACCTTCTGGCCGGTCTTGGCCTCAAGCTCTAGCCGGGCGCGTTTGGCGATCCGGCCCCCGGTTCTGGCCGCGGTCTCGTTCTCGGGCAAGCCGGTGGCGTCGGTGGTTTCGGCGATCTGGCGGGTGGACAACTCGGCGAGGGCGGTGAAGATCAGCTCGGCCTCGCTCATGTGGTCGCGTAGGTTTTGCGTCGTCAGACCCTTCAAGCTCTTGTGAGCAGCAACGCCGACGCCGCTCCATTCCTGATGGATGAGGTTCGTGAGTAACGCATATTCGTCGCCTTCTTTGATGTCGTGCGTGGCCCAATAGTCGGTGAGCTTGTTGCGCGTCTCCTGGCCGGTCATGCGCTGTTGAATCCACTTGTCGCTGCGGCCGTGCTTCTTCCAGGTCACGCGGGCGCGTTCGAGGGCGCGGGCAGGGTCCGACATCTCCTGCATCCGCTCGTAGCCGACCTTGGCGAGCCAGAGCTTGATGGGCTCGGCCTTGGGGCTGGGCACGCTCTGGACGAGCCGCAGAAGCGTCTCGGCGTTCGCCACGTCGGTGACGTAGCTCTTGCCATCCGCCGCGGGCAATTTCAGTTGGTTACATTTTGTAACCGACTCACTTCCCTCTTTGGCGAGGCGGTTCTTTAGAACCTTCCAGTAGTTCCTGGCGGCCTGGTAGTCAGCCTGCTCAGTCAAAACCTGGATGATGTCCACGACCGAGAAAAACCACGTCTCGGACTTTTCGTCGTAGAGTCGCCGGATCTCGTGATCCTCGGCAAGCAGGCCATCGACGACGACGCCAACCAGACCGGCCAGATGCTG
>CAYXQW010000252.1:0-1807 GCA_964466695.1 uncultured Bdellovibrionales bacterium | reverse complement strand
CTCAAGGATCTCGGCGCTCTCAGCGTCGAGGGCCGCGATCTCGGCGATGATCTCCTCGGGCTCGCGCAGCGGCGCGTCCACGGGCTTGTTCGGGTTCTTCACCGACAGGTCGAAGCTCGCCTTGTCCACATCCTTCACGTCCACGAACCACGACTTGTCGGACTTGGCGTGCTTGGCCTGGAGGGTGACAAACTCCTTGAGGTCGTCGTCGTTGAGCGGGTTGGTCTTGCCGAGCGAGCGGCCAGGGTCGAGCTGGTAGTACCAGACCTTGCGCGTGGGAGCGCCCTTCTCGAAGAAGAGCACCACGGTCTTGACGCCTGCACCCTGGAACGTGCCGCTCGGGCAGTCGAGGATGGTGTGGAGGTTGCAGTTTTCCAGAAGCTCTTGGCGCAGGGCTCGCGAGGCGTTGTCGGAGTTCGACAGGAACGTGTTCTTGATCACGATCCCCGCTCGGCCACCGGCCCGGAGCGACTTGATAAAGTGCTGGAGGAACAGGAAGGCCGTCTCGCCCGTCTTGATGGGGAAGTTCTGTTGGACCTCGGGCCGCTCCTTGCCGCCGAACGGGGGATTCGTGAGAACCACATCGTAGCGGTCCTTTTCTTGAATGTCGGTGATGTTCTCGGAGAGCGTGTTGGTGTGGATGATGTTGGGGGCCTCGATGCCGTGCAGGATCATGTTCATGATCCCGATGACGTAGGCGAGGCTCTTTTTCTCCTTGGCGTAGAACGTCTTGGTCTGGAGCGTGTTGAGCTGGGAGGTGGTGAGGCTCCCCTGGCGCAAGTAGTCGTGCGCCTCGCACAGAAAGCCCGCCGAGCCCGCGGCACCGTCGTAGATGCGGTCGCCGATCTTGGGTTTCACCACCTGGACCATGGCACGGATGAGCGGTCGGGGCGTGTAATACTCGCCGCCATTTCGGCCCGCGTTGCCCATGCGCTTGATCTTCTCTTCGTACAGCGCCGACAGCTCGTGCTTCTCCTGTTGCGAGCGGAAGCGGAGGCCGTCGATCAGCTCCAGGGCGTCCCGTAGGCTGTAGCCGCTCTGGAACTTGGCTTTAATCTCCCCGAAAATCTCGCCGATCTTGTACTCGATGGTGTCGGGGCTCGTGGCTCGCTGCTTGAACCCGCGCAGGTAGGGAAACAACTTGCCGTCCACGTAGCCGATGAGGTCGTCGCCGGTGAGGGCCTTGTCGTGGTCGAACGTGCCGTCTTTCTTTTTGGGAGCGGCCCAAGCGCCCCAACGGTGGGCTTTGTCGATGATAAACTCGTAGGACTTGCCCCGCAGCTCGGCCTCCATGGCCTTCTCTTGCTCAAGATCGTCCAGGTACTTGAGGAAGAGCATCCACGAGGTCTGCTCGGTGTAGTCCAGCTCGGAGGAGCACCCGGCTTCTTTCCAGAGAACGTCGTCGATGTTCTTGAAGGTCTGCTCGAAGGCGGAGCCGCCGTTGGCCGAGGCGCGACTGTTGCCGTTTCCAGACTTCGCGGCGTCGGGCCGTGTCTTTTTCTCTGTCCTCGGCCGTTCGCTCATGGGCCACGCTCCACAAGGACGCTGCCTTGGAGGACTGTGACCGAAATGGTGAGATTCCCCGCGCAAACGCCCTCTCTCCATCTACCTCGGAACCGCGTCTCGCTCAATGCAGAACCTGGAAAGAGTCTGGCAATCGGATTCCAGACTTGACCCATTCCTTGACCCACGCGGCGCACCGCAATGGCTCGGCGGCTCGTGCAAATGACCGGTCAGCAAATGTGACCGGCCCGGCAGCGCACACGAAGCGCCGCGAAGCCCGTGTAAACAGCTCGTCGGCGGATGC
>CAYXQW010000251.1:0-4795 GCA_964466695.1 uncultured Bdellovibrionales bacterium | reverse complement strand
CTCCACCCGCATGCGCGTACGCACCGCCGAGGCCAAGCTCAGGAGCCGCCTGCGCGCATATCTTCGCAACTCCGGATACATCGACCACCTGCCGAATCCGATCTCTTCGCAAGAGACCGACGACTGCGATGATGTTGACGGTTAAGGGCCCTAACTATCCTCGCCCGTGAGCTGAAGGAGCTCCTTTAGCTCATGGCGTAACCTCCGCCCGAGCTCCTCATCCAGCGCCGCTGGCGCCACGAGCGAAGGCTGGAGGAGCATCGTCGCCGGTCTCGGTATGATCGCGAAACCGCCGGCGGGCACTCTCACGCTCGTCCCAGAGACTTCAGTAGCCCTACCCTCGTCGGCAACAGGATCGGACGGCGGCGCAAGACCGAGCTCGCTCGTCTCTTCGTTCGGCACCTCGGAATCCAGGGGCTCCCGCGCGAGCACGCGGCGGCGCGCGCCGGCCAACGTATAACGTTCCTCGTAGAGCAAGCGCTTTAGGTCACGGAAGATCTCGACATCTCGATAGCGATAACGACGTTGATTGGAGGCGGACTTCCCCGGCCTGATCGCAGCGATCTCTCTCTCCCAATACCGCAAGACATGCGGCTCCACCCCGACCAGCCTCGCGACCTCGCCTATCTTGAAGTAGAGCTTATCCGGAATAGCGGAGTTAGGTCCCAGACTGCCCTTTGGGCCCCGCGCGCCACCCACCTTTGCTACTCCTCGTCGTCCCCAACGCCATCGGGCTCGAATACGCCGCCGTTGAGCGCGGACTTGAGGACCTGCGAAGGCTTGAACGTCAACACCCGACGGGCCGAGATCTCGATGACATCTCCGGTTTGCGGATTGCGCCCCACGCGAGAGCGTTTGGCGTGAACCTCGAAGTTACCGAAACCGCTGATCTTGATCTTCTCGCCCCTCTCGAGCGTCGCCTTGATGGTGTCGAACACCACCTCGACAATATCCGACGATTCTTTTTTGGAGAACCCCACCTTGCCATGAATGGCCGCAATCAAATCCGCCTTGGTCATGACAAAAAGGCCTCCAATGAGCGTGCGCACGAAACCACCGCACGAGGCACAGCCTATCCTAAACCCAAAACGGAGAAGCGAACGGTGCTATCTCTACAGCGCTTGCTTGACCGCGTTCGCGATCGCGTTGAAGGCAGGAGCATCGTGTAAAGCCAAATCCGCCAGGGCCCTGCGATCGATATTTATCTTGGCGCGCTTTAGGCCATCGATGAATCGGCTGTACGACAACCCGAGCGGCCGCACCGCCGCGTTCAGGCGCGAGATCCACAAGCGCCGATACTGACGCTTCTCTTGCTTGCGGCCCGCGAACGCATATGCCAGCGCGCGATCGACGGTCTCCTTGGCCGGCCCATAGAGCTTACGACGTGCGCCGTAATATCCCTTGGCCCGCGCCAACAAGCGCTTGCGACGAATACGAGTTTTAGGTCCACCTTTTGTCCGCGACATTCCTCGACTCCTCAACTATCCCTACGGGGCATAAAGCCTTTTTATCCGTAGGGCAATAAACTCTTTGCCATAGCTTCGTCGGTCGGCCCAAGAAGCATGGTGCCACTTAGATCACGCTTCCGCTTTCGCGACTTGTTGGAAAAATTATGCCGCTTGCCTTTGCGCCCCACCTTTACGTGGCCCTTCCCCGTAATGGTGTAGCGTTTCGCCGCAGCGCGCTTGGTCTTCATCTTTGGCATAGCCGTTCCTTACTCGTGATCCACCTTACGGTTTAACGTTTGGTGCAATAACCATAATCATGTTGCGCCCCTCGAGCTTCGGCATCTGTTCTACGACGCCGGCGCTCGCGGCCTTCAGCTCCTCTACCACACGCTCGAGGATCCGTCGCGCGATATCTTGGTGCGTTATCTCGCGACCCCGAAACATCATGGTGACCTTGGTCTTGTGACCTTCGCCGAGAAATCGCTTGATGTGCTCGACCTTGGTGACAAAATCATGATCTTCGATCTTGGGGCGAAATTTAACCTCTTTGATCGTCAAGCTACCCTGATTCTTACGCGCCTCGGCCGTCTTCTTCTTCTGCGCATATTTGAACTTACCGTAGTCCATAATGCGGCAAACCGGCGGCCGGCTCTCGGGCGACACCTCGACGAGGTCGAGCCCGAGCTCCGAGGCCTTCTGCACCGCCAATTCAGGCGGCATTATGCCGAGTTGCCGACCTTCTGGATCGATGACGCGGATTTCTCGCGCACGAATACGGTAGTTTATCCGAAGCTCGGTGCTCTGAGTAGGCTTTGCGATGGGTATCTCCTGTTTGGCAACCTGGCCGCTATCGCAAAAGCCCGATCGCAATAGGCGGCAAGGTTGCGGCTTCTAACATGAGCGAAATCGCTCGGTCAAGCGGCATCTGGCCTTGATCCCCCTTCTTGCGCCACCGCAGCGACACGGCCCCGGCATCACGCTCCTTGGCGCCTGCGACTGCCACGAAGGGAACCTTGGCGAGCTCGGCCTCACGGATCTTGAACCCGAGCTTCTCGTTACGCTCTTCCAGGCTCGCGCGTAGACCATGCTTGCGTAGCGCCTCCAGCACCTGACGGCCATAAGGCAAAAGCTCATCGTTGACCGTCAACACCCGTACCTGCTCCGGGGCGAGCCACGCAGGAAAATCCCCCGCCGTGTGCTCGATCAAGATGCCGATGAACCTCTCGAGCGAGCCCAAGATGGCGCGGTGGATCATCACCGGTCGGCTCTCGCCGCTCTGCTCGTTGGTGTAAGTGAGATCGAAGCGCCGCGGCAAAGCGAAGTCGAGCTGGATAGTCGAGAGCTGATGCCACCGCCCGAGCGCATCACGAACCTGAAAATCGATCTTCGGCCCATAAAAGGCGCCGTCACCGGGGTTGAGCTCGTACTCGACCCCGACCTTGGCAACCGCTTGCGTGAGCGTCTCTTCGGCGCGTCGCCAGATGCTGTCCCACTCGGCGCGCGCCTCCGGCGAGAGCTCCGGCTCGCGGCCGAGGGACTTCTCGGGGCGCGTCGACAAGAACACCCGCATCTCGAGACCGAAGTGGTGGTAGACATCTCGGATGATCGCCACCTGGGTCATGATCTCGCGCTCTATTTGATCCTCGCGGCAAAAGATGTGCGCGTCGTCCTGCGCGAAGCAACGCACGCGGGTGAGCCCCGCGGTGACCCCCGAGCGCTCATAGCGATGCAGGCGGCCAAAGTCGGCGAGGCGGATGGGCAGATCCCTGTAAGAACGCTTCTTCTCCGCGAACATGAGGCAGTGCTCCGGACAGTTCATGGGCTTGACGCCATATTCGCGCTCGTCGAACCGCGAAAAGAACATGTTCTCGCTGTAGTTCGCGAGGTGCCCGGAGCGGCGAAACAGCTCGGTGTCCACGAGCTGCGGGGTGATCACCTCGTCCATCCCCACCGCGTCGTAATAACGCCGCATGAAGGCCACGAGCTGGTTGTAGATGACGGTGCCCTTGGGCGTAAAAAACGGCATCGCCGGCGCGAGCGGATGAAAGAAGAAGAGATCGAGCTTTTGACCGAGCTTGCGGTGGTCGCGCTGCTTCGCCTCCTCGATCGCCGCGAGGTGCGCGACAAGCGCCTTCTCCTCCCAGAACGCGGTGCCGTAGATGCGCGCCAACATCGGGTTACGCTCGTCGCCACGCCAGTAGGCGCCGGAGACGTGCGTCAACTTGAAGGCCGAGAGCTTCTCCGTGCTCGGCAGGTGCGGCCCGCGACACAGATCCACGAAATCGCCGAGACGATAAATCGATACGATCTCACCCTCGGGGATGGCGTCGAGTAGCTCGAGCTTGAAGGTCTCGCCCTCCTTCGCAAAGAGCGCGCGCGCCTCCTCGAAGGAGAGCTCCTCGCGCACAAACGGCAGCGCGGACCCTGCGATGGCGTGCATCTCGGCTTCGATGCGCTCTAAGTCTTCGGGCGCAAAGCCGCCCGCGCGATCGAAGTCGTAATAAAAACCGTTCTCGATAGCCGGACCTACCGCGACCCGCGTACCGGGGAAGAGCCGCCGCACGGCGCACGCCAAAAGATGCGCCGCGGAGTGACGCAAGATGTCGAGGCCCTCCTCGCTGCCGGCCGTGATGATGCGAACCTTCGCGTCACGCTTTAGTGGAGCATGGACATCGATCACCTCGCCGCCGTCTAGCGACGCACCTACCGCGTCATGCGCGAGACGCTTGCCGATCGCCGCGGCGATGTCTTTGACGGTGCTACCGAAGGCGTGGTGCTTTATCGAACCGTCGGGGAGGGTGATCGCGATCTGCTCGGTCATGGTACAGGCTCCAAAAGCCTCGCTGACGCGCGCGAGACCTTATGCTCGCCCGCGCGGCAATCAGCGAAGACTAAAGCGACATAAAGGAGTGGTAGGCGCGACTGGGATTGAACCAGCGACCCCTACCGTGTCAAGGTAGTGCTCTCCCACTGAGCTACGCGCCTGGCGCCCAAAGCGATGCACATGCTACGCGAAAACGAGCCGATGTCAAGCGGTTTTTGGTCGGGGATGCACGGGATTGCGCCTGTCGAATCGAGGGATCCCGCCCGATCTCCTCGAAGTCTTGTCGTCGGCTCGAAATATGCGGGTACGCGCGCGAGCGGAACGTGCGCACGCATTGACGTTGACGTTGCGCGAAAGGCAATGGTAAGGTGTTCCGCGCCGAATCGGTTCCGCAAGCGTTTGGGGGTCCCCGGGGGACGGTCGGCGTGTTCCGTGAAGGGAGGGACAGAAAGATGCTGGTCCGCCTGTTGAAGGGGCGCGGGATGGTCGTCCCGGCCGCCCTGGTTTCGTTCCTGGCCTCGTC
>CAYXQW010000250.1:3556-4799 GCA_964466695.1 uncultured Bdellovibrionales bacterium | reverse complement strand
GGGCCTCCGAGGGACATAGCGTGGACTCGTAGGCCACGAGCACCTGCCGGCGCAGAGCCTCGGCCGCCGCGTCGTCAGCGTAGGCCTCGAGCCGCTCGGCCTCAGCGAGCAGGGCGCGGATGGCAGTGAGATCGGAGGGAGAGCTTTGCGGCGACGGCGTGCCGATGAGCCGCGTCAAGAGCTGCGGGTTCGCGAGCACGTGCGCGCCTCGCGCTGCCAGATAGGACGCCAGCGCCGACGTGGCGCCCGCCGAGCTCGCGCGATCGCTGCCCTCCTCGAGCCTTATGATCGCGGCTTCCTCGAGGACGCGGCCCTCGGCGCGCGCCACCCAAGGACCGACAAGCATCAACGATATGATTATTCCCCTCATCTCGCCGGGCCCCTTAGCAGCCGCGCGCGCGAGCGACAACAGGTACCCGGCGGTCGGTCAAAAAAATAGCGCGGAACAAATCGAGGGGTTTTGAACCCAAAAGCCTGCGCATCCGGGCTGCTTTGTGGGCGATCCAGACCCTCTCGGTCATGGTA
Organism: uncultured Bdellovibrionales bacterium; assembly: GCA_964466695.1. GTDB lineage: Bacteria > Myxococcota > XYA12-FULL-58-9 > XYA12-FULL-58-9 > JAFGEK01 > CAYXQW01. The sequence continues at coordinate 4,274 of CAYXQW010000250.1, read as the reverse complement.
AGCGTTCACGGGGGTCCGGCGGTGGCCGGGCGGTCGAGGGTTCCTCGGGGCGGGCTACGGGCTCCAGACTACGGGCTACAGGTCGTGTCACGAGGTTTGTCGTTGAGACCCATGTGGAGCGTGCACGAAAGATTGCGTAGGGGATCGACATGACCTTCGGTCATAGGATCTAAGCTGTGTGTGCAACCCGAGGATCCACGCGACCGCCGCATCGCCGAGTTGGAGGCACTCGTTGAGCGTCTCATGGCGCGAGTCGCGGAGCTCGAGGCACAGGTCGCGGCGCTGTCTCGCAACTCGACCAATTCGTCGAAGCCGCCTTCGACGGACCCTCCGTCAGTGACGCGGCCACCGGCGAAGCCCAGCGGCAAGAAGCGTGGGGGTCAACCGGGACATGCCGGCCACCAGCGCAAATTGCTGCCACCCGAACAGGTAACCAAAGTCGTCGACCTTGTGCCCGAGCAGTGCGACGGTTGTGGCGCGAGCCTGCATGGCCGTGACGAGGAGCCGCAGCGGCATCAGGTCGTCGAGATCCCTCGCATCGACCCTGACGTGACCGAGTACCGCTGTCATGCCCTCGGTTGTAAGCACTGCGGTGCGACCACGCGGGCACCGCTGCCGGCCGATGTGCCACGTACCTCCTTCGGTCCGCGGCTTTCGGCCATGCTGGCGATCTGCACGGCCAAGTACCGTCTGTCCAAGCGTGCCGTTCGCGAGCTGC
>CAYXQW010000250.1:2846-3546 GCA_964466695.1 uncultured Bdellovibrionales bacterium | reverse complement strand
CTCTGGGCTACGCCATGGCTCTCCTCCTTCTGTGTGCCGTTCGCGAGCTGCTGGTGGATTTTCTCGGCGTCGAGTTGTCGCTCGGCTCGGTAGCCAATGTCGAGCAACAAGTCAGCGCCGCCCTCGAAATCCCCGACGCCGAGGCGCGCGAGCACGTACGGCAGAGCGCAGCAGCGAACGCCGACGAGACGAGCTGGCGTGAGAACAAGATGAAGGCGTGGCTATGGGTAGCGGCTACCTCAGCCGTGACGGTGTTCGTCATCGCCACCAGCCGCAGCGCCAAGGTCGCCAAGGAGCTTGTGGGCGAAGCCTTCAAGGGCGTGCTGACGACCGACCGCTATAGCGCGTACAACTGGCTCGAAGTGCTGCGGCGGCAGATCTGTTGGGCCCATCTCAAGCGCGATTTCCAGAGCTGGGTCGATGGTGGTGGTGCGGGGGCGGCCATCGGCGCAGCAATGCTCCGAGAGGTGCGGCGCAGGTTCCGCCTGTGGCACCGAGTACGCGATGGGACACTCTCGCGAACGGCTTTCGCGCAGAAGATGCGCGCCATCCAACTCAACGTCGCGACGCTGCTGACGGAGGCGTCGGTGTGCTCAACGGCTCGGGTCCGGGGAATGGCGAAGGAGATGTTGAAGCTCGAATGGGCGTTCTGGACCTTCATCGAGACCGAGGGCGTCGAGCCGACCAACAACTTCGGTGA
>CAYXQW010000250.1:0-2836 GCA_964466695.1 uncultured Bdellovibrionales bacterium | reverse complement strand
GCGCCAGGTCAGGCACGCGGTATTGCTACGCAAGGGCAGTTTCGGCACAGACAGCGCCGCCAAAAGCCGCTTCGTCGAGCGCATGCTCACCACCATCGCTACCCTGCGGCAACAAGAGCGCAACGTGCTCGAGTTCATCACAGCCGCATGTCGCGCGGAGTTGAGCGGAGCGTCCAAACCCTCACTGCTTCCGCAAAAACCTGCCGCGATGCTCGCGGCGGCGTGATCCCATTGCCCAGCACGTCGCGTTGGCTCCGCTGTCGGCTTCAGACTACGCGTCGTGGTCATGAGTCGAGACCACAAGCAGCTTCGCGTATTCGTATTGGCAGACGAACTCGTTGTTGACGTGTATGCCTGGACTATGTCCACTTCTTGGAAATCTCCCTCGGCTCTGCCTCGGAGGTCAGGTACCTGATCACGCTCACCCGTCGACTCTGGCCGTTGTCCGACGACGGAACGAAACTCGAAGGTCGCTACGGCGAGCTCGTTCGTGCTTTGCAGAAGCTCGTTGACTCCCTGCGCGAGGAGATGTGACCCGTAGCCCGTAGTCTGGAGCCCGTAGCCCGCCCCGAGGAACCCTCGATCACCCGAGCACCGACGGACCCCTGTGAACGCTTACCGGTCATGTGGTCCTCGCCGTCAGTCTCCTGTGGCTAAACCCGTGGTTACTTGCAGTCTCTCGCCGTCGAAAACGGCGACTCGTTCGTTGTCACGAAGCTTGTCGAAATGGATCGACAACTCTTTTGCACGAAATTCTCGAAGCTCGTCAGCGCGAATTGTCCATCGTTCTCCTTCCACCGGGTTCTTTCGATCATAGAACGCCGGATGGGATAGATCATGCCGCGACGCGCGCAGAGTGAGAGTATTGGTAGCTCGATCGATTGCGTAGTCACACCCGGTGGATTCGGACATATTTCGCACGTACTTACTGGCGAGAACCGTCGCCGAACGTGACAGATAGGGTTCGATGGCAGCTACGAGGTCGCTGGTCGTGTTTCGCGCCGAAAAAGCGCCGCGATAGTTATCAGGGACACAGGCGACCAGCCATCGCTTCACGTCCGGCTGATTGGAGACGAGCTCTCGCACCGCCACCCGGTATTTCTCCATCGTCGTAGTTGCCTGCACCCAATTCCAGCCGAGAACATGCAACGAGACGGCCTGGAACAAAAGCATCAATGTAAGCGCGGTGTTGGCGATGCGCGGATAAACACCAGATAGTCGTTGCCAAACAAGAACAACGAGAATGGCGACAAAGACGGCCGGAAGGTAAATATATCTAACATTTTCCGTATTCTCGAGGCTTACGGACAGCGTGGCAACAGGCATTAAGCTGAAGACGAAGGCCAAACCCACAAAGATGAGATGGTCTTTCCGCCTGCTCCAGATCGCTATGCGCACCCGAGGAATCAGAGCTGCGGCGAGGGAGATTATAACGGCAGCAACAAGTCCAACCCCAATGATCGGCTTGATGATCGAGACCAGGCTCTGGGAATTTATCCACCCCGGAAACACACTGCGAAATATGAGCTTACTGACGCTGCTTGGCACCACCGACAAATCATAGGTGGTGCTAACTGAAGCAGGAACATGGCCCCAAAATTCATCGAGCCAAAAGTAACGCAATAGAATGTATGGAACAAAAGCGGCGGCGGCGACGAAAGCACCCCAGAATTTTTTGGGGATCTTGCTCGAAGCCGAGATCGCAAAGCATATCAAAGGCAAAGACCACGCCGATTCTTTCGACCAGTACCCCGCAAACGCCATGAGCGCCAAAAGCGCTGCACGTTTGCGAGAGTATTCAAACGCAGCAAGGAGAAGAGCAATCAAGACAAACGACGCGGCTAGCACGTCGTGGAGCGAAGATTGCCAGTAGACCTCGGCATGCGCCCCCCAAATGAGAAATAAAACAGCCGCAATTAGACCCGTGAGCGGCTTTTCGGCCCACATCCTCCGTACGATCAGCGCAATCAGTAAGGCGTTGGCCGCATGATGCGCTACGCGCAGAATCCCTAACAGCCACGGCGTCTTCTCCAAGATCCCGGTCGTAAAAACGAGTAGGGCTGTAGTCAAAGGACGGTTCTTGCCGCCTTGGATCGCAAAAATATCCGCGGCCGTAAGGTGTCCTGACTGCCATCGGAGCCAATACTGGTAGTCGTCGCAAAGCAGCCCCACGCCCAAAATGGGGAGCAGCACGACAATGCCGACCAGGCACAAAAGCAGAAACATCCGGCGGGGGGGAGCCGCCGAAAGCCACGCTATCGCATACCGCATCTTGTTCTCCTCGATCCGCTGTATTGGAGATACTTCGACCATCATTGAAATAAGGGAGAAGCCATCTACTCAATGCAAAGCATCAAGCAGTGAGTGTTGCCATCGGACATGCGCGTAGCCGCAAGCGCCCAAGTATCAGCCGCCGTTTGGTAAACATTGCATTGGACCAAATTCCCATTGTTGCCGTAAAAATTCACCCCGGAAAGCATGCACAATTTAGCGGTTGCCGTCACTGTTCCCTCAGATCTATCTCCGAGATTGATTTCGTATGTTCGAGTGCTAAACCCGCCGAGCTTCGCGGCTGTCACCGCCCCACTCGCAATATCTCCCGCGTTCACACATCCACTGCAATCCACGTTGATCGCCGCCCCGCCCTTGCTGCCGCTCCCCGCGTAGTTGAAGCCCACCTCGCTACTCGCCACGCAGCTCGTGCACGAAAGATCGCTCGCCGCCCCGCCCTTGCTCGTGCTCCCCGCGTAGTTGAAGCCCACCTGACTACTGCCAACCGCGCTTGATGCTATCTTCGCGCCCGTCACCGCGCCGTCGGCGAGCTCGCCTGTCGTGA
>CAYXQW010000249.1:0-4837 GCA_964466695.1 uncultured Bdellovibrionales bacterium | reverse complement strand
CTCGCGGAGGTTGTAGTAGCCCTGAACGTCGAGGTCTATGAGCGAGGTCAGCTTGCGCTCGACGCCGACGATGAAGTGCTGGGCGCGTTCGGGGAGGAGGTCGGGGTTGCCGATGTCCGGGATCAGGTACTCGAGCTCGGGGAGCTTCGCGTAAATACCGTAGGCCGCCTTGACCGTGGTCTTTGGCCAAAGCTCGAAGCGCGCGGCGGCGCGCGGCTGCAAAGCGAGCCCTTGGGTCTTTTCGAAGTCGAAGCGATCGAGGCGGAGCCCCGCCGTGAGCTTTGCGGCCGGGATGGGGGAGTAGATCGCCTCGGCGAAGTAGGCCTGGTTATAGCCCTTGGGCTTGGATTCGTACTCGCGCGTGCGGGTGTAGTCGAAGACCGAGCTCGGGAAGGTGCGAAGCGCGGTCACTATCGGGAAGGAGAAGCCCACGATGCCGACGCCGAAGTTGTGATCGAGCCCGAGGTTTATGTCGAGGTTTTGGGCGAGGGCGATCGCGAGCTCCTCGCGCCACTCGAGGTTGTAGATGTCGATGTCGATGTTGCTGCCGGTGCCGCCGCCGCTGTCGGCGGTCTGGATGAAACCCTGGCGCTCGAATCCCGGGGTGAGCTGCGAGGTCAGCGTGGCGCGCTCGTTTATGCGCCAGCGATCGCGGAGGCGCAGGCGATGCGAGGCGAGGTGCAACCCGAAGCTGAGGTCGACCTCCTCGGCGGACCCTGTCAGGATGACCCGTAACCTGTCGTTGGCGCCGAAGGCGAACACGTCGAGGAGGTGGTCGCCCAAGGAGCGCTCGGCCTTGGCCTGATAGTCCCAATAAACCGGGGACACCGTGAAGCGGCCCTCACCAGGCTCGCGCGGGATACGGTCGAGGATGGGGGGGAGGAGGATATCGATGTACGACCGGCGGCCGGCGAGCGCGAGCTTCCACTCGCCGACGGGGGTGCAGAGGTAGGCCTCTGACTGCAAGAGGCTGATACTGCCCACGCCGCGGAGCTTGTCGCAGTCGAGGTCGCGGCTCTTGACGTCGACGACGCCGGCCGTGGCGCGGCCGTAGCGCGCGCCGAAGCCGCCGGGGAAGAAGTCGATGCTCTCTAAGAACTCGGCGTTGATGACCGAGGTGAGACCGCCGAAGTGGTAGAGAAGGGGCACCTCGACACCGTCGATGTAGACGGCCGAGTCCTCGGGTGGGGTGCCACGGACGAGCAAGGCGCCGCCGAGGCCGCCGGGGACGCGCGCGAGGCCCGGGAGATTCTCGATGACGCGCACCGGATCACCGAAGGTGCCAGGCAGCCGCGAGACCTCCTTGCGTTCTAGCTGGATACGCGCGACCTCGTGGCGCTCGGCGCGGGTGCGCACGACGGTCTCGAAGGGGTCGCCCGATTGGCGTACGAGGTAGAGCTTGAGCTCCAAGACCTCGCCCTCCTTCGCCTCGACGCGGAGCGTATAGGGGCGGTATCCCGGGCTCGTGGCGCGCACCTCGTGCTCGCCGCCTTTTAGGCCGAAGAGCTCGAAGCGCCCGTCCGGGCCGGTCTTGGCTGTGACCACGCCGTCTAGCTCGATGATGGCCGAGGCGATGGGGTTGCGGTTCCCCGCCTCACGCAAGAGCCCGGAGATGCTCAAGGGTTCTTCGGTGGGCTCCTCTTTTGGGGGCTCGGGGGGAGGGGGCTCGAAGGCGTAGCGATATTCGATGCGGATCTTGGCGGGCACGCCGTCTATCTCGGCGGGCGTAAAGACGAGCTCTCTGGCGGCGGTGAGCGCGGCCTCGGCGAAGGCCGGATCGGTAGCCGAGGACACCGTGACGTCCTCGACCTTGCCCGCAGCGTCGATGTCGATGAGCAGGATGGCCTCGCCGGCTTGTCCGCGCGCGAAGAGCTCGGGAGGGTAGGCGGCCTCGGAGGCGCGCAAGAGCTCCGGGGCCTTGGTGAGCACCTGGGCCTTCTCGGGCGCAGCCTCACCCTCGACCTCGGCCTCGGGAGCGGGTGGGCCCTGCGGCTCGATAGCGGCTACGGCGTTGCTGCTCGCGAGGAGCGATATGAGAAAGAAGATGGTTGTGCGCACGGCGGCTCCTCGGCTGCGGCGACGACTATCTAAAGAGGATCTCGTTGTCGAGATCATGCTGGCGGCTCGATGACGATCTGGATGCTGCAGGCGCGGCGGCCGCCAAGGTGCGCGGGCGGGGAGAGGGTCAGCGCGGCGCTGCCCGCGGTGAGCAACACGAGGGCATAGTCGGCCCCGAGACGCGCGCGCTCCGCGGGGCTCAAGGGGGCAAGAGAGATGGGGCCCGAGGCGCTCGTCGCCGACCAGGAGGCGCTGTTTCCTGGAGGGTTCAGCGCCAGCAAGAGCCGTTCGCCCGCGCGGGCGCGCACGATCTTGCCGTGGTCGCGCGGCGTGATGATACGCCGGCCGCGGGCGCGCTCGCGATCGCGGCGCTGCGCGTAGGTGCGGAGGAAATCTCCGAGCGTCTTTTTGCCACCGCGGGTGGTGTGCTCGTGATCGAAGACGGTGATGAGGGCGCGAAGCTCGTCTTCGTCGAGGCCCTGGCGTTCGCGGGCGAGGCATACGAGGGCGTAGGTGTCGTAGAAGGACACGGGCTCCAAGCTCGCCAGAAGCTCATGGGCGAGATGCGCAATCTTGCTCACGCTCGTGATGATGGCACTTAAAAGGAGAATTTGCCAAAGTCCAAAGACGCTCGTACAGATCGTCCTCATGGAGAGCGTCTGCGAGCGTTACCTCGATCACCTGCGCGTGGAGCGTAACCTCTCGCCGCTCACCGTCGAGGCCTACGCCCGCGATCTTATGGGGCTTCGCGCGGCGCTCGCGACCTATGGGGTGACGCGCGTGCGGGAGGTCACCGCGGCGCACCTCGCGCGCTGGCTCATGGCGCTGTCCGAGCGTGGCCTTTCAGTGAGCAGCCAGGCGCGCGCGCTGTCGGCGGCGCGGCAGCTCTTCAAGTTTTGCGTCGAGCGCGGCTTCGTCGCGCGTGACCCCTCGCGCCTCCTCGACGGACCGCGGCGCCGGCGGAAGCTGCCCATGACGGTCTCGCGGGCCGAGGCCGCGCGGCTCATCGAGCAACCACGAGCCGAGACGCCGCGGGCGCTGCGGGATCGCGCCGCGCTCGAGCTGCTCTACGCGGCGGGGTTGCGCGCCACGGAGCTTTGTCGCTTGCGGCTCGAGGAGCTCCACCTCGAGCTCGGGGTCGTGCGCCCGTTCGGCAAGGGCGCGAAGGAGCGGGTCGTTCCCGTGGGGGCGCCGGCGCTCTCGGCCGTCAGAGCCTACCTCGCACGTGGCCGGGAGCTCCTGCTCAAGGGCAAGCAGAGCCCCTACGTCTTCATCGGCAACCGCGCGCGGCCGCTGTCGCGCATGGCCTTGTTCAAGATCGTCCGGCGTTACGCTGTGGGCGCCGGGATCGCTCGACCCCTCTCGCCGCACAAATTGCGGCATGCTTTCGCGACCCACCTCTTGCAAGGCGGCGCTGATCTGCGCTCTGTGCAAGAGATGCTGGGGCACGCCGATATCTCCACCACCGAGATCTACACCCACGTCGATCGCGATGAGCTCGTCGCCGCCGTCAATCGGCACCACCCGCTGGGCGGCGGGGATGTCGCGTCTTACGAAGAACGAAGATGACGAGTGACCCGAGGACGCTCGACGCTGGCGAGACCCTCGGCCGCTATGTGATCTGCGAGCGGCTCGGGCAGGGGGTGGCGGCCACCGTCTATCTCGCCAAGAGCCTCGAGGATGGTCGCAGGGTAGCGCTCAAGGTCTTGCATGTGTCTTCTCCCGAAGACGTGCCTGTGGCGCGGCTCACGCGCGAGCGGGAGCTGCTCTCGCGCCTTACGCACCCGGGGTTCTGTCGCGTGCACGAGCTCGGCTGCAAAGACGGCACGGTCTTTTTGGCCATGGACTATGTCGCAGGAAGGACGCTCGAATCGATCTTGTCCGTCTCGGGCTACCTCGGCGCGCGGCGCGCGGCCCTCGTCTTTCGGGACGTGGCTTGCGTGCTCGCCGCGGCGCACGCCTTGGAGATCATCCACCGCGACATCAAGCCGAACAACATCATGCTGCGCAGCGATGACTCACCGGTGTTGCTCGACCTCGGCCTCGCGACGGGACCCGGCGTCGTACCCTTGACGGCCGTCGGCGCGTGGCTCGGGACCTTTCACTACGTGGCCCCCGAGGTCCTCAGCGGGTCGCGGCCGACCGAGGAGAGCGACATCTTCTCACTCGGCGTCACTTTCTACCGCGCCCTCACGGGGGTGTTGCCGTTCGCCGCCGATCACGTAGGCCACGTCGCCGAGGTGATCTTGCGGCGCGGGCCGAAGCCCCCGAGCGCGCTCGTGCCCGCGATCCCGAGCGCGCTCGACGCGGTGGTGATAAGGGCGCTCAAGCTCAATCCCGACGAACGCTATGACGGCGCCGCGAGCTTCAAGGCAGCGCTCGACGCGGTGCTCGCGCGTGTGTGGCCGGAGGACTCGGCGATGAGCGAGCACACCAAGGTGAAGGCCTACTGGCTCGAGCCCGCGCGCGACGAGCCGACCGCGATGTTGCCGCGTCCGACCGCCATGGTCGAGGCACCAGGCGAGCTCGACAAGGAGCCGACCTCGCCAGGAGCCGTCGTCGCGGTGCCCGCGGCGGATATCCATGACGAGGCCACCGAGCCCAAGGTGCCGCGCAACTATGTGCCGCCGCTGCGCGACGGGGACATCAAGCCGCGCCACGCGGGCGCGACCGCGAAGACCTTCCACAAGCGCAGGCGTCCGCGTTGACATCCGTAACCGACGTCGCCGGCTGCTTTGATTCGGTTTTTACGACGGCTGATGCTCTAACTTTCTTATAG
>CAYXQW010000248.1:0-4904 GCA_964466695.1 uncultured Bdellovibrionales bacterium | reverse complement strand
TTGAACACCAACAACGAGGGCGGCGCTCATCCCAAGGCCTTGGTGGTCAACTTCGGCCAGCAGGTGACCTTGTGCAGCGGGGCGACGGGCAGCTACGCGGTGGCTGAGTGCACCGGCGCAAGTATTCCTGCGTGTCCCTTGGTGGCCGACGAGGAAGCTTCTTTGACCCTCACCAACAACGGCACCACGCTCACGGTGACGCCGGCGTTCGAAACCGCGCCCACGAGCGGCGCTAACGTGGCGATCGCCTTCTCGGGCATCGAGCTCAAGCTCGAGGGCACCAACTCGTGCGTGTCGCTTGAGGGCTTGACATATCGCAGCACTGGGACCGCCCTCAACATGACCATCACCTACACCGAATAAGCACGACACCCGAGACGAACGGAGGTTCGCACATGCGTTTTTTGAAAGTTTCTCTGGCGATCTTGGCGCTGGCCGCGCCTGTCGCCTCTGCGCGTGCGCAGGAGGGTGGCGACGAGCTCGCCGCCGCTCCCGCGGCGGAGGCCACGGTAGCGGCGCCGGCCGATCAAGGCTGGGCCGATACCTGGGCGTTGTTGTTTGACCTTTCTCTCTACAACAGCCTGCTCGGCGGCTTCGAGGGCGTCGGGGTAGGTGGGCAGTATTACCTCGGCCCCAACATGGCGGTGAGGATGACGCTCGGCTACGCCTACCGCGACAACCCGCGGGCGGTAGTCGAGCGTGTGGACGAGACGGCGGGTTCGCGCGTGGTCACTTACGCGCTCGATCCCGGTACAAGTGACGCCAGCGTTTCGTCGAGCCACAACCTCACAGTCAACGCCGACTTCCTCTATCGGCTGACGCTCAGTAACGTCGCTCCATACGCGGGCGGCGGTTTGTGGGCTAGAGCGCTCCGTCAGAATGACAACTTCGAGGACGACGCCTCGGTGGTAAATCAGGTCACGAAGCGCGAGTATTACTACCGTGACACTGCTTACGGTCTACGTGGCCTCATCGGCGCCGAGTGGCGGCTCCACCAAAGCTTCGCGCTCTTCGCGGAGTATGAGCTCGGCATGACCTTGGCGCGGCAGCGCTCCTCGCTCACCGACACCGTCACCGAGGTGACGATCGACGGCGTGCGCACGGTGCGCCATGTCTCGGCAAAGAGCAGCCGCAAGTCCGGCTTTGACACCGACCTTCATAGTGGCGGCAACGTCGGGGTCGCGGTAAACTTCTGATTGTTGTGCTCTCACGTGTAGCCCCCGCGCGCGGTACGCCGTTCGCGGGGGCTTTTTTTTGTTGCCGACCCTAATCCTCGCTTGCCTTTGGCCGCTCGGCGCGGCTATGGAGGCGCGGACTCGTTTCGTAAGATCCAGCAAGGAGACTTGACCGTGGCGAATTCCAAGAGCAAGCAAAAGCGCAAGCGCATGCAGCGCACCATCAAGACCAAGCAACGCCTGGCGCGCAAGAAGAGCGCCGCCAAGGCTCGGCCCGCCACTCGCTAGCCTCGCCCGCGCGGAGGAAAAATGCCCTCGACAGTAGAAATCGAGAACAGGGTCAAGGCGCTCGTCGCGCGCCAGCTCGCCTTGAAGATGGAGGACATCAAGCTCGAGACCTCCTTCGTCGGTGACCTCGGTGCCGACTCCCTCGACGTCGTCGAGCTCGTGATGGCGATGGAAGACGAGTTCAGGTTCGAGATACCAAACGAAGAGGCCGAGGCCATCCGCACCGTCGGCGACGCCGTAAGATACATCGGCGAGCATGCCGCGAGCTGACGTCTCCGCGGTTAGTTTTATCACCCACGTACGCTGAGAGGCTCGTGGCGACCATGTCTTCTTTCTCGAGCTTCGGTCGTTTGCGACAGATAACCGCGGTGGTGGCGCGGCACGGCCTTGGCCACTACCTCGAGGGGAGGCGGAGCAAGCGCGACGGCTCGCGGGGCGACGCCTCCGAGCTCGCGGGCGCGGCGGCGCGTTTTAGGGCTCTCATAGAGGAGCTCGGGCCTACCTTCATCAAGTTCGGGCAGGTGCTCTCGACGCGGGCCGATGTGTTGCCCGCGGGTTTCGCCGAGGCTTTGCAGGGCTTGCAAGACGACTGCCCGGCGCTCGCTCCCGAGGTCGCGGTGGCGGCCGTGGAGGAGGGCCTGGGTCGCCCGCTCGCGGAGGTCTTCGCCGAGTTCGACCGTGCGCCTCTGGCGAGCGCCTCGGTGGCGCAGGTGCACCGGGCCGTGCTGCACGGTGGCGTGGAGGTGGCGGTCAAGGTGCGGCGTCCTGGGATCCGCGCGCAGCTCCTCGCGGATCTCGAGCTCATGCGCGTTCTCGCGCGCCTCGCCGAGTCTATCGTCGAGGAGACGGGCGCGCTCGCGCCGCAGGGCATCGTGGACGAGCTCGAGCGGGCGTTCCTCGCCGAGCTCGACTTTGAGCGCGAGGCCCGCAACATCCGCCGTTTTCGTGAGAACCTCGAGGGCAAGGAGCGCGTCTACACGGTGCCAAAGCTCTACGAGGAATTCTGTACGAGCTCGGTGCTCGTGATGGAGCTCATCCGCGGCGCCCGGCTCCGCGAGCTTACGGACGATCGCGACAAGAGGAAGATCGCCGCCAACATCGTCTCGGCCTCGTTCGAGCAGCTCTTCGTCGATGGCCTTTTTCACGCTGATCCGCACCCGGGCAACGCCTTCATCCTGCCCGACGATCGCGTGGCGCTCATCGACTTCGGCCTCGTGGGCGAGCTCTCCTACGCCATGCGCGAGACGCTCATGGTGCTCGTCGTCGGGGTGGCGACGCGCGACGCCGACAGCGTGGCGCGGCTGCTCTACCGGGTGGGGATGCCCGACCGTCAGATCTCGCTGCTCGCTCTGCGCGACGCCTGCGCCTCGCTCTTTCACGCGCACCTCTCGAGTCGCAAGGCCGTAGCCGGCATCGAGTCGGCGCGTCTCATGTCCGAGCTTTTGCAGCTCGCCTCTCGCTTTTATCTGCGCTTGCCGAGCGAATACGCCCTCGTCGCGCGCGCGGGGGCTACGGTTGAGGGCATCATCCGTGATCTCGACCCAAAGCTCGAGGTGCTGGAGACGGCGCGGCCTTATCTCGTGCGCTTGGTCGAGGAGCAGTTCGCCTTCGGCGGCCTCGGCGAGGGGGCGATGAAGAACCTCGTCCGCCTGCGCACCTACCTGCGCGACCTCCCGCTCTCGATGGCGCAGGTCTTGATGGACCTCGAGACCGGCAAGCTCCAGATCCACGTGGCGAGCCGCGAGCTCGAGGTGGTCGGCAAGAACATCAACGCGCTCGGGCTCGCCACCTTCACCGGCCTCATCGCTTCGGGGCTGGTCACGGGCTCGATGTTCATCCTCGCTCGCTATCGGCTCGAGGTGTGGGGTTGGCCGATCGTGCCCATCGTCGGGCTCTACGTCGCGAGCATCCTGTTCGGCGTCGCGCTCGGCTGGTACTTCCTCTCGCCGCGGGCGCGTAAGCTCTCGCTGGCGCGCTTCTGGCGCCGGCGCCGCCGCGGGCAAGACGAGCCTTGATCTCGACGCGACTCGCGCCGCTCGCCGACCTCGGCCCTCTCGAGCTCTTCGTAAACGAGCTCTACGCTGCGATCCAGGGCGAATCCTCTTACGCCGGGCGGCCGTGCGTGTTCGTGCGCACCGCCGTCTGCCACCTGCGCTGCCGTTACTGCGACACGACGCACGCGTTTTACGACGGCGAGGTCATGAGCCTCGACGCGGTACATGACGCGGTCGCGGCGCATGGCTTGCCGCTCGTCGAGCTTACGGGCGGCGAGCCCTTGTTGCAGCCGGCGTCTTTCGCGCTCATGACCCGCCTTTGCGACGCGGGCTACACCGTGCTGCTCGAGACGAGCGGTGCCGTCGCGGTGGGTGCGGTCGATCCGCGGGTCGTGAAGATCATGGACATCAAGACCCCAGGCAGCGGCGAGGCGCACGCGAACCTCGCAGCGAACCTCGCCTGTCTCGGGCCACGCGACGAGGTGAAGCTCGTGCTCGTAGATCGCGCCGACTACGAGTGGGCGAAGCAGGAGCTTGTGCGTCACGATCTGCCCTCGCGCTGCACGGTCCACCTCTCGCCCGCGTACGGCAAGCTCGAGGCGCAAAAGCTCGCGGCGTGGATGCTCGCCGACCGCCTGCCCGCGCGGTTGCAGCTCCAGCTCCACAAGTACATATTCGACCCCGAAGCCCGCGGGGTGTGATCACTTGAGCTGATACCGCTTGACCTTGCGCCACAAGGTGGCCTCGTCGGCCGCGAGCGTGGCGGCGGCTTTGCGCACCGAGCCTTCGTGCATCCGCAAGGCCTCGCGGATGACCTCGGCCTCGAAGGCGGTGACGATTTTCTTCAGCGAATCGTCGGCGCTGCGTGTCGTGGCGGCGTCGCGCGCGCGCGCGGCGAGCAGCGTCACGGGCAAGACGCTCGCCTCGAGGTGGATGGCGTCCTTGGCGCTCATGAGCACCGCGCGCTCGATGATGTTGCGAAGCTCGCGAGCGTTCCCCGGCCACGCGTAGAGCTGCAAGAGCTCGGCGGCCGCGGACGAGAGGGTCAAGAGCGGCGCGTCGAAGGCGGTGCAGGCCTCGCAAAGGAAGCGGCGGGCGAGCGGCAGGATGTCGGCGCGGCGCTCCCTTAGCGGCGGTATGGGGATGGGGAACATGCTCAGGCGGTAGTAGAGGTCGCGGCGGAAGCGGCCGGCCTCGACCTCGGCGGTCAAGTCCTTGTTCGTGGCCGCGATGATGCGCACGCTCACCGCTTTGGTGGTCGTGGAGCCGACGGGCCGCACCTCGCCGGTGTCGATGACGCGCAAAAGCTTCGCTTGCAACGTGGCGCTCATGTTCTCGACCTCGTCGAGCAGCACGGTGCCGCCGTCGGCGGCGACGAAGAGGCCTCCGCGATTGGAGATGGCCCCGGTGAAGGCGCCCTTGGTGTGGCCGAAGAGCTCGCTCTCGA
>CAYXQW010000247.1:0-4916 GCA_964466695.1 uncultured Bdellovibrionales bacterium | reverse complement strand
GCCCGGCCGCCGCTCGCGAGCGCGAGCTCGTCGCGCGCGTTGTCGCATCTTTTGGCCACGCGGTCGGGATAAGCGCACAGGATGGCCCAGCGCAAAGCTTCCTCCGCGCCCGCGATCCGTGGCCCCTCGAGCTTTGGCACCGCGATCTTCTGCGCGAGCCGCATGAGCTTATGTGCGTCTCTTCTCGCCTCGGGCGCGAGCGTGGCCTCCTCACTTTCGGCGAGCAAGTCCGAGGGCCCGTCGGTGCGCGCGGGGGCGCGCCCGCGGCGCTCGCTCTGCGAGGCGGCGAGCAGGGCGCCTTGCTCGGGGTAGCCGTGCGCCTTGGCGGTGAGGAGGAGGCGGGCCTGGCGCGGGTGCAGGGGAAGCCGCGCCATGGCGGCGCCGAGCTGGGTGAGCTTGCCCTCGTCACAGGTGGCGGCGAGGAGCCGCAGCAGCTCGCTCGCGGACGAGCTGGCCTCGGGCGGCGGCGCGTCGATCCAGGTGAGCTCTGCGGGAGATATCCCGAGCGCTGCGAGCGTGAGCAAAAGCTCGGAGAGGTCGGCGCGCTGGATCTCGGGGATCTCGTGATCGCGGCGATGGTTATAGTCTTGCAGGGTGTAGAGGCGCAGCACGCGCCCGGGGCCGGTCCGCCCGGCGCGTCCGGCGCGCTGGATCGCCGCCGCGCGGCTTATGGGCCTTACGCGTAAGGTTTTGAGCCCCGACCAGGCGTCGTGGCCCGCGATGCGCGCGAGGCCGCTGTCTATGACCGTGGACACGCCGTCGATGGTGATCGAGGTCTCGGCGACGTTGGTGGCGAGGATCACCTTGCGCTCCTCGCAGGGGTCGGTGACGCGCTGCTGCGCGGCGAGCGGGAGGTCGCCGTAGAGGGGGAGGATCGCGAGCGCGGAGCTTTGCCCGCAGAGCTTCTGGCAGGCGGCGAGGGATCTTCGGATCTCGGCGGTGCCGGGCAAGAAGACGAGGATGTGGCCCGCGTCGGTTTTGCTCGCGGCGGCGCGGACATGCTCCGCCACCTGCGCCTCCAAGGGGCGAGGGTCGCTCGCGCGTAGGTGCTCGATGGCGAGCGGATGCGCGCGCGCCGTCACGCGCAAGAGCTCGGCCTCTTCGAGCTTGGCGGCAAGCTCGTGCGAGCCGAGGGTGGCCGACATGATGATGAGCCCGAGGTCGGGTCGCGCGCTCGCGCGCAGGCGTCGCACGAGGGCGAGGGCGAGCTCGGCGTCTAGGTGCCGCTCGTGGAACTCGTCGAGGATGACGAGCGAGACGTCGCGCTGCATGGGGTCATCGAGCAACTGGCGCACGAAGACGCGGTCGGTGACGAAGCAAAGACGTGTGCGCGGTCCGGTGACGTTCTCGTCTTTGACCTGATAGCCGACGCGCCCGCCGGGCTTTTCGCCCAAGAGGCGCGCGACGTAACTCGCGGCGAGCCGCGCGGCGAGGCGCCGCGGCTCGAGCACCACGATCTTGCCGGGCACGGCCTCTTGGCGCAGCAAGTAGAGCGGGAGTTGGGTGGTCTTGCCGGCGCCCGGCGGCGCCTCGAGCAAGATCGCCCGCCCGCTCTTGCAGGCGGCGGCGATCTTCGGGAGCAGCTCGGTGATCGTCGAGGTCTCTTTGAGCTTCATGGTGCTTTCACGCCGTGTAGTCGAAAAGCGCGCGTCGATGCCATATGGAGGTCGTGCAAGCTCCTCGTCTCCCCCGCGCTTTTTATGCTCGCGACGCTCGGCGCGTGGCCCGCGAGCTCTTGGGCAAGGTCTTGGTGCACATAGATGGCGGCGTGCGGCGCGCGGCGCGGATCATCGAGACCGAGGCGTACCACGGGCCGGGAGATCAGGCCTCGCACGCGCGCTTCGGGCGAACACCGCGCGCGGCCATCATGTTCGGCCCGCCGGGCTACGCCTATGTCTACCTCGTCTATGGGCTCTCGCACTGCATGAACGTGGTCACGGGGCGTGAGGGCTACCCCTCGGCCGTGCTCGTGCGCGCCGCCGAGCCTATCGCCGAGGTCTTGCACGCGACGCGCGGGCCCGGAAACCTCTGCCGCGCGCTCGGGATAAGGCGCGAGACGCACAACGGCCTCGATCTTTTGGGCGAGGTGTTGTTTATCGAGGACGCCCCGCCGCCGCGCGCGCGCGTCGCGACCACGCCGCGCATCGGGGTCGCGTATGCCGGGGCTTGGGCGGACAAGCCGTGGCGGTATTTGCTCGACGAGAGTCGGCTCAAGCGCCGCGCGCGCCCCAGATCGTAAAGCCGTGCGGCGGTACGGTGATCTCCGCCACCACCGCCGAGCTTTGTGTGCGCGACAGCGCGGCGCGCGTGCCTGTCTGCGCCTCGTCCGTCGAGTATAGGCACGTGTAGGCCTCGAGGCTCGCGTTGAGCCTCGCGTCGACGATGGCGTAGACCCGCTCCGTGGTGTCGGAGGTGTTGAGCGCGAGCAAGATCTCCTGCTCGCTCAGGATGCGTGACCAGGCGACGATCGAGCGCATACGGTCGCCGAGCACCTCGGGCAGATAGAAGCAGTGTCGGTCGCGGCTGAGCTCGCGTAAGTATTGGCGCCCGCGACGCAGGGCCGGGTGCTTCGCGCGGAGGCTCAGGATGTCACGGATCGCCTTGTAGGCGGGGGCGTCCTCGTCGAAGCAGTGCCGCGCAGTAGAGCGAAACGCGCCGAAGGGGCCGCCGAACAGGCACTCGCGGATGTAGCGGTCGTTGCCCCCTTCGCCGTCTAAGAGCTGCTCGGTGCCGTAGTAGACGCAGGGTATGCCGAGGCTCGTCGCCTGTAATCCCACCACCGCGGCCACCATGTCCGCGCTCGCTTCGCCGTGGGCGCAGAAGCGGGCCTTTCGCTCGCCCTTCCTCACCTGATCGTGATCGTCGAGCACGGTCACCACCTTGTCGCGGAACCAGGAATGCGAGCTCTTGTCGATGAGGATAGAGTTGCGGAAGAGGTCGAAGTATTCCCTGGCCCCGCGGTAACCCTTGACGAGGTACTCGAGCTTGTCCGGTATGTCGTCGATGCCGAGGGCGGCGTCGATGCCAGTCTGCTCGAGGGTCTCGAAGGCGCGTCTCCGTCCCCCCGTGATCTCCCCTATGAGATAGAAGTTCTCCTTGCCGATGGTCTGCGTGAACTCGCGGATGACGCTGGCGAACCAGCGGCTCGCCCCGAGGTCCATGTGCTTGACGGTGTCGATCCGAAACCCATCGAGATCCGCCACGGCGATCCAATACTTGTAGACCTCGCCGAGCAGCTCGAGCCCGCGGGAAGGAGTATAACTATCCGTGTGCCCATGCCCGAGGTCTATGTCCTTGAGATCTTCGAAGTCTCCTTCGAGATACTCTGGATGAAAGTCCCAGTTGCGGATGCTGCCCTTGCAGGTGAAGACGCTCGGGTCTTGCAGCTCGCGCGGCCAGATGCCGCCGCCAGGCCAGGCCGAGGGCGCGCCGCCGAGGTCGCCGAAGGGTAAGACGGGCCGACCGCTGGCGTCGTTGAAGCCCATCACGGGGAAGACCCTGCCGTCCCAAGGGGGGCCCTTGTAGCCGCCCTGGTAGCTGAAGACGTTGCCGCTGTGGTTCAAGATGATGTCCAAGATGACATATATCCCGAGGTCGTGCGCGGTCTTCACCATGCGCACGAGGTCCTCTCTCGTGCCGAAGTGCGGATCGACCTCGAGATAGTTTTGGATGCCATACCCATGATAGGTCGATTGGAATGATACTTGCTTGAGCAGGGGACTAACCCACACCGCGCTCACGCCGAGGCGTTGCAAGTATCCGAGCTTGCAGGTGAGCCCCGCGAGCGTGCCGCCGCACCATCGGCCCCCTGCCTCTCGCCAGGCCGCCGCCGCGTCCTCGCTCGTGAGCACGCTGTCATGATCGGCCGCGCTCATAGGCGCGGTGCCCGGGCTGTTCACCCATGCGCCCTCGTTGTCGCGGTAGGCTGTCTCCGCGCCGTCGGAGAAGCGATCGAGCATCAGGAAGTAGAGGACCTGATCTTCCCATGCCCATGGTGATGGGGCGTACGTGCCGTGGCGCTTTACGACCTCGCGAAGCTCGATCTCAGCCATGCTCGTGTGACTCATGCTTTGCCTCGATTGTTGGTTTGAGCAGAAATATTGCTTTTACCACGATCTGGGCGTGGCCCCAAGCACCGTCATAGATAAGAGATCTTGGGTGCCGCTTCGCCTTCGCGCGCGCTCTCGCTCGTATCTTTGGCGAGGAGCAGATCGAGCTCGTTACCGCTGTCGCTCGCGTCGTTGCCGAGCTCGGCGAGGTGCGCGATGCGCTCGCCGACATCACGGTAAGCCGGGTCGGTCGTATGGATATTCTCGTAGAACTTGAGCGCGTCGGCGAAGCGCGAGGTGTTCTCATAAGCGCGCGCGATCTCGTACCTGAGGGAGAGCCACTCGTCGGCGGTGGTCCTCTCCGCGCCGAGGGCGGCCTTTAGATTTTCGAGGGCGCCCGCGCCATCGCCGAGCTCTAGTTGGCACAGGCCGATCATCGTGAGCGCGACGACGGCGCGCTCCGGGTCGCGCTTCGTGATGCCGAGCTCGCGGATGGCGTCCTCGAGCAAGCCCATCTCCTTGTAGGCGATCGCCAGGTCGTAATGCGTCTGGTAGTCGGTGTCATCGACCTGCTCGGCCACGCCGCGTTTGAATTCATCGAAGACGTCGGCGAACGAGCTGCGATAGTCCTGGTCTTCGGCCTCGGCGAATTCTTCCTCGAGCTCATCGGCGAGCGAGACGTGCTCGATACGGACCGACGCCATGTCGTCATCGTCATCATAAGGGCCGGGTTCTTCCGGCTCTGGCTCTGGCTCTGGCTCCGGCTCTGGCTCTGGCTCTGGCTCCGGCTCTGGCTCTGGCTCCGGCTCCGGCTCCGGCTCTGGCTCCGGCTCCGGCTCTGGCTCTGGCTCCGGCTCCGGCTCCGGC
>CAYXQW010000246.1:0-4918 GCA_964466695.1 uncultured Bdellovibrionales bacterium | reverse complement strand
GTGGTCCCAAGCCGTCACACCATCCGCGCCATGTTCATGCATCAGAACATCGGCGAAAAGCTCACGATCACCGATCTCGCCCGAACCGCCCGACTCTCCCCGTCCCATTTTGCAAGAGTATTCAAATCACAGACCGGCGTGGCACCCGCAGAATATTTGCACGAGCTGCGCCTTTTGCGGGCCAAGCGGCTGCTTCGTGACACGCAACAACCCATTACGACCATTGCGTTGGAGTGTGGGTTTAACAGCTCGTCGTATCTCTCCCGCTGCTTTGCTTCCAGGTTCGAAATGAGCCCCTCAAAATTCCGAAAATCGATCGGCGTGAGCCGATAGTGAAACTTTTTGATTGAATACTGAAAGCCTTGCCCCTTCGGCGTCGCCTATCTTGTGGAACGATCCATGTCGTTCGCCAACAAGAGGAGGCAACAAAATGCCCATGAACGAGGTCATCGAATTCGCAAACCACAACCCGGTTACATGGTTCGCAACCGTCGAGAATGGAAGCCCCCGCGTGCGCGGCCTTTGGCTGTGGTTCGCCGACGAAACGGGCTTCTATTACCACTCTGGCACGATGAAATCCGTCCTTGGTCAGATGGAAGCCAATCCCCAGGTGGAGGCTGCCTTCCACAATCCGGGTGATGGGGGGCTCGGACAAAGCAGGATGTTGCGAGTAAGAGGCAGAGTCGAATTTGTCGAAGATCGAGAATTGGAGAACCGACTCTACGAAGAGCGAAGCTGGCTGAAAGATGTTCGAGCCGCGTTTCCAAAACAGAAGATCAGGATCTTCAAAATCGCGGCTGGAGAAGCCCAATTCTGGGACATGTCCGTCAACTGTCGCGAACAAGAACAGCCTTGGATTAGTTTCTAACGCCCACGCGGAAGTGACTACCGCCTCGGCAAGCCCGTTGACCGCGCCAAGGTCAACTCGCGACGCCGCGCCAACGCCGAGAAGAAGCGTGAGCTTTGCAAGGTAACCGTCCGACCAGCGCCGCCTGGTCGGACAGTTACCCTAACGGTCGCGGTACGGATTGCGCGGGCTGCTTGACGATCGACTTTGAAGACACGACCTAGTCGTGTCGCCTAGTTTCGCGCGGATGAGGCGACTTCTCATTAGCCCGCACTTCACGCGCCTGCGGCCGGCGCCGCTCTTTTAGCTGATAGCGATGCCCTCGATATCGATTTCCACGTTGAGCATGCCACTGCTGATAGGCCGTTTGGTGCTGGCGGTAATGCTGCACATAGACGCCCCGATGGGCAGTTGGAACCGAGACCTGCACGTTGTTGACCCAGTAGAAAGGAACGCTATCCTGCGTGTAATAGACGACGTAGCCGTCATACAGCACCGGCTCGTAGCCGAACTCCGTCTGCGGTGCTTCAACATAAAAACCAGCACGGTAGTCACCGTAGGGTGTCACCAGGCAACTCGAGCCTAAGACGCTCAATGCCAACGAGGCACAAACATAAATACCGACTTGTCTTTTCATTTTCTCTTCTCAGTCCAGGGCTGCAATCCATGAGACGACAGTGTCTCCGAGACTTGTCATGGCCTGCGGCGGCCTTGGATGACGCGAACGAGAAACAGCACGATCGCGAGGACGATTAGGATGTGGATGAATCCGCCCATCGTATAGGAAGTGACCAGCCCGAGCGCCCACAGAACGAGGAGTACTATTGCAAGGGTCCAAAGCATGATTTCTTACCTTTGAGTCTTCACATGGCAGTCATTTGCCAGACACTATATGTAGTGAGCATCGAGGAAGTTTGGGCGCGACACGTCGAAAAATTCGACGTGTTATGTGTCGCTTACGAGACACAAGCGACAATCCGGGAGTAGCAGAGAACTCTTGTCGCCACAGAAGATCGCGCGCGGCTTGACAACCACAGCGGAGATTGCATAAAAGCCCGACCTTCTCGAGTGGGGGCAGCGCGCGCTCTTATCAGGGTTTTTGGGAACATGAAGACTGCAAGTGCAAAAAAAGACGAAGTAAAGCGCCAGTGGTTCATCATCGACGCCGACGGCAAGGTGCTCGGTCGCATGGCGAGCAAGATCGCCTCGGTGCTTCGTGGCAAGCACAAGGTCGAGTACACGCCGCACGTGGACACGGGTGATTTCATCATCGTCGTCAACGCGAGCAAGGTGAAGCTCACGGGCAGCAAAGAGACCGACAAGATGTACTATCGCCACACCGGGTGGCAGGGTCATCTCAAGAGCACCACGGCGGCAGGGATGCGCGCAAAGCACCCCGAGAAGATCGTCGAGCTCGCGGTCAAGGGCATGTTGCCGCGCGGCACGCTCGGTCGGGCCATGCTCAAGAAGCTCAAGGTCTACGGTGCCGGTGAGCACCCACACGAAGCGCAGCAGCCACAAGCGCTGGCGGTGTAAGGGAAAGGTCTCAAGATGACTTCGGAAAACATTTGGTATGGAACCGGGCGGCGCAAGGAAGCGACCGCGCGAGTGCGCATCAAGCCGGGCAGCGGCGCGATCGTCGTCAACAAGAAGCCGGTCGAGGAGTACTTCGGCCGCGAGACCTTGCAGATGATCCTCTCGCAGCCGCTCGAGCTCGTCGAGCAACGCGGCAAGCTCGATATCGCCGTGAACGTCGCGGGCGGCGGGCTATCGGGTCAGGCTGGCGCCATTCGCCACGGCATCACGCGCGCGCTCATGAAGATGAGCGGCGAGTACCGCGGTCCCCTCAAGAAGGCGGGCTTCGTCACGCGCGACCCGCGCGCGGTCGAGCGTAAGAAGTATGGCCGCCCGGGCGCTCGCAAGCGCTTCCAGTTCTCGAAGCGTTAATCTCTTTTTCTCGCCAACTCGCCTCGTGCTGATATCCTAGGGTCTTGCTCCCCGAGGCCCTACATCTCTTCGTCACCTTCGTAATCGGCGTCCTGCTCGCGCTCTACCTGACGCCGATCGTACGGCGCGGCGCGCTGCGCTTCGGGGTGCTCGATCACCCCGACGGCGTGCTCAAAAGGCAGCGTGAGGCCGTACCTTACCTCGGCGGCGTCGCCGTCTATCTCGCGTTCATCGTGACGCTCGCGCTCGTCTTCGAGTTCGACGCGCGCGTGCTCGGCTTGCTGCTCGGCGGCACGATCATGCTCATGGTGGGCCTGTTCGACGACATGAAGGTGCTCCCCCCCTGGCTCAAGCTCGCGGGCCAGGTGCTCTCGGCGCTGGTCCTCGTAAAGAGCGGCATCTTCATTCAGCTCGAGATCGTGCCCTTGTGGGCGCGCTATGTCGCGACGGTGTTTTGGCTCGTCACCATGACCAACGCGATAAACCTCATCGACGTCTGCGACGGGCTCTCGGCGAGCACCACCACGATCGCGGCCCTGATCTTGGCTCTCGTCGCGTGGCATAACGGCGACGTGCTCATCGCGGTTACGGCCGTGGCGCTCGCGGGGAGCGTCGCGGGGGTGCTCAGGTACAACTGGCCGCCGGCGCGGATCTATCTCGGAGACGCGGGCAGCCTGTTTACGGGCTTTATGCTGGCCGCGCTCGCCATGCTCGGCGCGTACACGCGGCAAAACCTCGTGGGGGCGCTCGCGCCGCTCGTGATCTTGTGCGTCCCGCTCGGCGAGCTCGTCCTCATAAGCCTCGCTCGTATAAAGCGCGGTCAAAAACCGTGGCACGGCAGCCACGACCACTTCGCCCTGCGCTTGCGTCACCGCGGCTGGTCCCCCGCGAAGGTCCTCGCCGCGAGCGCCGCGGTCTCCGTGCTCTATGGCGCAGGCGGCGTCGCCATGATCCTCTCTGCGCGCGCGACGGCCGCACAGATCGTGCTGCTCGCCGCCGCGCTCGGGATCTTGCTCTTGCTCTGGCTCTGGCGAAGATGCCCGCCGCCCTGACAGCGTGGATCGCCCGCCCCTTGGCCGCGCGCGCGTTTTGACCTAGTTGGGCCGCCATGGACGCACTACGCATTCGCGGCGGCGGCACCCTCAAGGGCCGCATCGCCATCTCCGGCTCCAAAAACGCCACGCTGCCGATCATGGCCGCCTCCTTGCTCACGCCAGGAGAGAGCGTGCTCACCCGTGTCCCAAAGCTCGCCGATGTCGCCACCCTGGTCACGGTGCTCGAGCACATGGGAGTCACGGCGCGCTGGGAAGGCGAGACGCTCGCGCTCGACGCCACGCGCCTTACGAACACCGAGGCGCCCTACGACCTCGTGCGCACAATGCGCGCCTCGATCCTGGTCCTCGGGCCCTTGCTCGCGCGCGCCGGCGAGGCGCGCGTGTCCTTGCCGGGCGGCTGCGCCATCGGCGCGCGACCTATCGACCAGCACCTCCTCGGCCTTACGAAGCTCGGGGCCGAGCTCCACGTCGAGCACGGCTACGTGGTGGCCTCGACCACGCGACTCGTAGGTGCCGAGGTGGTCTTCGATATGCCCACCGTCACCGGCACCGAGAACCTCATGCTCGCCGCGGTGCTCGCCTCTGGCACCACCGTCTTGCACAACGCCGCGCGCGAGCCCGAGATCATCGATCTCGCCGAGGCGCTCTCTGCTATGGGCGCGGTCATCGAGGGCGCGGGTCAAGAGCGCATCGTGATCGAGGGGCAAGAGCGGCTACGCCCGTTTCGGCACGAGGTCGTGGCCGATCGCATCGAGCTTGGGACATTCATCGTCGCGGGCGCGGCGGCGGGCGAAGAGCTCGAGATCCAAGGCGGCGTCGCCGAGCACCAGGCGGCGTTGATCGACAAGCTGCGCACGACCGGCGCTACCATCGTCGAGCGCGATGGGGCGATCATCGTCTCGCGACCGCGCGGGCGGCCGCGCGCGGTGGATATCCACACCGCCCCTTACCCCGGCTTCCCGACCGACATGCAGGCGCAGCTCATGGCGCAGCTCACGCTCGCCGACGGCGTGAGCGTGATGAGCGAGAACATCTTCGAGAACCGCTTCATGCACGTCGCCGAGCTCGG
>CAYXQW010000245.1:0-4976 GCA_964466695.1 uncultured Bdellovibrionales bacterium | reverse complement strand
AATGTTCTTAGTAATAAATAAAAACGGTGTAATATCGCAAGTATCAAATCAGACACAGATGACCGGTGAGAAAATCCCCGGCGATCTTGATTCATGGAAACATTTTTCAACCGATCCAAATGTCATATTACGTTATTCATATAATATTTTGTCTGAGCGTTCGACATCATTATATCATACGCATCCGCCGATTGCCGCCGCAATTGAAAAGCATGTACAGTATGCAATCGGGCCGGGATTGGTTTTCCGTTCGCAGCCGGATTGGGAAATTTTAGGAATGACAAAGCCTCAAGCGAAAGCGTGGGGCATGAAATTACAAAAGTTAATTCACTATGCTTTCTTGATGCTGAATTTTTACGAGAAGCAGTCAATTATTTTTCGGACGGCTTATATCCAGGGTGACAGTCTTTTAATGTTTGATCGCAAAGAACCTATTGACGGATTGCCATTTGACTTAATAGAGACCGGCGGCGATCAAATAGATTGGAAAAAGGATGTTGAAACGACAAATGGAAATCAAATCAGACTTGGCATTGAGACCGATAAATATTTAAGACGTAAGGGAATATGGCAGCATAATACAAAAGCAATGATTCCTTTTACCGATGAAAACGGTTTTCAGAACGTCATTCAGTTCTTTGAAAGAAAAATAGCACGTCAGTTGCGCGGGTATCCGCTGGCATATCGCCTTATATCATCGGCAAAGAATAATGATCGCATGTGGGATGCCATGTTGCAGCGTATGGCAATTGAAGCGTCAATAATCGGCGTTGAAAAGAATGATAGCAACGATATGAATGTGCAGGCAAAACGTCTTGCCGAAGAAATGAGATCGGGTAAAGCTACTGAGAATGAAACTGGCGTTAATCCGTCAAGCTCAATAACAACCGAAGGCAACGTCCAGAAACTTGGAAGCGGAAATATTTTCTCCCTAAAAAAAGGCGGAGAATTTAACTGGCTCGAAATGAAAACACCGGGAAATAATTTCACACCCGGTCAGGAATCATATTATCAGCTTGTCGGCATGGGAACAAACACGCCGCCGGAAGTAGTAAAAAGTTTATATTCAACTTCGTATACGGCGCACATGGGCGCGTTGAATGATTTTAAAAAAGCGTATATGAAAGAACGTCAGGGATTTATGAATTGTGTGAATAATGTTGTAGTAAAAGAACTTACTAAATTTTTTATAGTAAACGGAATGTTGGAAAATCCAAATCCTGCATTTTTTAGCAATCCGATAATGCAGCGTGCGGCGATTGCCGGTAAATGGTTGGGGCCAGTACCGGGAACGATCAACCCATCGCAGGAAGCAACGGCAATGCAAACAAAAGTCAATGAAGCAATGATGTTGCGTTCAGATGCAGCCGCATTGAACGAAAACGAATGGGATAATTTTATTGAAGAGTGGGCAGAAGAAGAAAAGGTTTTTAACGAATCGTCGCCATTAAAACAAGCGGCCGCTATGCAAAATGACATAGAAAAAGAAAAGGAAAACGCGGACGGCGAAGACGACAGCAATGATGATACATCGGATGACAAAACCGATGAAAATAAAGACAATAATGGAGGCAATGAATAAATGAAAACTATATATCTTAAAGGCGACATAGGATTTGAAATTACAGCCGAAAAAATACGCGGCATGATCGACATTAAATCTACTGAGAAATTACAGGTAATAGTCAATTCTCCCGGTGGGTTTGTTTTTGAGGCTTTTGAAATATATAATATTTTTGAGCAATACAAAGGGCAAATAGAATTTGTTATTATGCCATTTACGGCCAGTGCGGCTTCATATATGGTTATGGCCGGAAAAAATAGTAAGATCAGGGCGTTTAAAAATTCTGTCTGGATGGCTCATCGTGTATCAAGTATTGCGTTCGGAGATGCAGACGACCTGTTGAGAGAAGCAAACATAATGCAGGCTCTGGAAAATATTATAATCGAAGCATACCAGAAAAGAATTAAAATAGATAAGCCGTCAATGATGGCAATGCTTAAATCTGAAATGTGGCTGATAGGCTGGGAACAATTAACCGAATCGGGAATAATTGACGATGTGATTGATTCTATCGATGAAGTCGAATTACCAGACGAAGAAAAAGAAGAAATCAAAAAGATCGAAAAAGAATCAAACAGTGATTTGCATGGATCAATAAATTTATTAAAAATGAAAATAGCAAAAACTCAAACAAGGATGAAAAACGAAAATGAAAAAGTAAAAAATATGTATGAACGAATGGCAGCAAAATTTGAAATCAATCTGGCTAATAATAAGTCAGTTGAAAATAATAATATTCAGGAGGTCAACAAAATGAAGTTGGCAGATTTACTCAAAGCCAATCCTGAAGCTCAGGCCGAATATGATAATGACCTCAAAACGGCAAGAGAACAGGAAAGGGCAAATATGACATCGGAAAAAGCAGCCGACAGGTCAAGAATTGCAAGCATTCTGAAAGCGGCAAATATTCAGTTGTCTGAAGATGCGAAAGAAGCTATTGTCAATGATATTGCGCCGGGTGATTTTGCACTCGCAGAAATCGAAAGACAGCGCAATCTTTTAGACAAAGCTGCAAGCAAAGATTCACCGTTTAACGCTCTTGTATCAAAGCAGACACCAAAAGAGCAGACAAAGAACGCACAGGATGCCGACACAGACGAGGCAAGGCTTAAAGCATTTGACGAGAATGTTGGAAAAGCTGTTGCAGCAATAACACCGAAAAAAAAGGAGGTAAAATAATATGGCAGTAGATTATAACGAAGAATTATTGATTGCCGGTCAGATACAGACCGATGAAGTGCCGCTTGCCGCTGATGCATACTATCGCGGGCAGCTGCTTGCGTGGAATGCAAACACGGCAAAGTACGAGGACTTGGATGCTAATCAGGGAACACTCGCAGGGATTTATCTCGGCGTGGGTGATGAAGCATCCGAGACATTAGTTGATGATGATGTAAGAACAATCATTGTCGGGGGTCAGGTTAATGAGCGTGGTCTGCTTGATAATACTGGCGCGGTAAGAACAATAACAGTAGCTAACAGAGCAGCTTGGAATTTGCTCGGTTTCTACGTTAAACGATAAGGGAGGTAAAAATAATGATAGGTGCATTAGACCTTTTTATTAGGACTGTCAAAAAGTATTACGAGGAATACGGCAATGTCCTTATGGGTGGCAAGCAGGGAATTGATACCTTCCTGTTTGGTGCTGATGATATGGACACGGCCGCAAATTTTACGCTGGATAGTCTGATTGTAAATCCGCACGCAGTAACTTTCAGGGCGCGTGACGAAGAATCGCATGTTAGGGATTTTGAAGGCGGGCATGGAACAATAATTCCTATTCCGCACGCATCGGAAAAAACTCCGATAACCGAACGACTAAGGGATTCTGTTATTGCCGGTATCGAATCGACAGCCGGAATAAGTTTGCATGACGCAAAAATGATGAATGATATACTAAGGCATCATGTCGGCGGCTGGCTGGCAACTCGCTGGAAGCTGGCTATTGATACAATTAGAACTGGTACGTTTACCGCACGTGGAATAAACGGTGAAAGCATTGGACTTGATATTGCTTTTAACCGTGATGCCGCAAAAAGCATAACATACGATTTTACAGCAGCAGGCGCGACTATCGATGAAGCATTACTTAATCTTTATAATGCCTATCGTGCAGGTGGAAGCAATCCGGCCGCAATATGCGTAATAGCCGGACTTAACTGGATAAGCGCGTTTCAGACCGATGCAGACGTTATCGAGCGCGCGAAAGCGAATACCGCTAACGTGCTTGTAACTCAGTCGCTTATGCCGCCCGAATTACTGAATACCCAGGGGCTGTATCTGGTTGCGAGTTATCTGATTCCCGGAACATTAACACCTGTTTATATTTGTGGATTCCAGCCTCAGTATGATTTCTTAGGTGTTAAGGGCGGAACTACCGAGCCTTATATGCCTGTTGACGACGCGATCATGTTGAGCATAAATGATGCTCCGAATCGTTATCGTGTATTCAGGGGCGTTGACGCTTTTGATGCTGGCGGAAATATAATCAGGACAGTAGGTGAGATTGTATTTGACGGATTTAAAACAAATGACCCAATCGCAGAGCTTGTAAGAAGCCAGTCGAGATTTGCTTTTATACCGGCAAATATTAACAGAACGGCAGTATGCGCAGGTATATTCCCGGAAGTTAGTTAAAAAGTAGTATGTAAATTTTTATAAAGGAAAATTAGTATGTCATCGGACGCGCTGGATATTTACAGAGAACATCTTGATGAGCAACTCGGAGAAAATTCCCCGATAACTCAGAAAGCATATTTTGATCCAGACGGACTAAATGAAGAAATATTCGGCGTGTTCGATGACAATACTTTCAGAGACGGACAAGGCAGAGGAAATTTTAATCCTAAAAGAAGTGGGGCAAGATTTACAGTATCATCTATATTAACATTCGATATATACGATAATGCAAATCTGCAAATAACATATCCGGTTGATAAGATATTTAAAATTCAGTATATAGAAAAAGACGACACAGGAGCGCAGGTTTTATGGCTAACGTAAAATATGGAGTTGAATTTAATCCGCGCATTTTTGATTCTATATATAATATTAGATATTTATACTGGGAAGTTTTAACAAGGTCATTAAATTATGTTGGAGCGCGCGGAAAAGAATTATTGTTTAATAATTTTTTACGCGGTCAGGAATTAAGATATATAGGCAGCAGTGCATACGATAAGGACAGCAAAGGACGTAGAAAAGTAAGTTATTCAGTAGCAAAGACAAAAGGTTATGTAAAAATATCTTCTTATCCGGCAAATCTTTTTGAGCGCGGCAGAATGTTACGTAGCGGACAGCGGGAATCTGGAAAGCATATTATACTCGGAAAGTTTAATTCTTTAATGAGCAATAGATTGCAAGGTATATTAAATTATTTTGACAGCAACGTAGTTAATGGACTTGCAAAAGA
>CAYXQW010000244.1:4123-4989 GCA_964466695.1 uncultured Bdellovibrionales bacterium | reverse complement strand
TAAGGAGTTCTAGATGACGGCAGAGGGCGAGCAAGAGCCGAAGAAGCTCAAGATCGTGGTGCCCACCAACTTCAGCCACAAGTCGGAGCTGGCGCTCGACTTCGCGCTCGAGCTCAGCCGCTTCGCCAACGCCGACGTCTACTTGTTCCATGCCCTCGAGGAGAAGATCACGGACTATCGCGAGCTCGATCGCGTGAACGTCGAGTACGTCGCGCGGATGAAGGAGCAGGTGCTGCAAGCCGTCGCGCGCGTCGCCGAGCGCGGCGCCACGCACTCGGTGGACAGCGTCTTCCGCCGCATCTCGCACGGCCGCGCGCCCGTAGAAGTGTTGAAGATCGCGGCCGGTATTAGCGCCGACATGATCGTGATGGGCAAGCCCGCGCCCGGGCACTTCCACGAGCTCGTGGACAAGTCTCCCTGTACGCTCGTGCTCATCCGCGAGAAGGACGCCGAGTTCGTCGTTTCAAAGTGAGGAACAGACATGGCAACCAATGCTGATCGAGGCGAGCGGGGCACGAAGCCTCGCTCTTTGGTGCTCGGGCTCTGGGTCACGGGAATCGTCATCGCGGTCGTGCTCGTCGCGATAGGCGGCTTCGTCGACTACCTCCGCCCGTTCGAGGCGGGGGTGAAAGAGTCTCGTTATGGCCGCGGGATAGCGAAGAATGTGATCGAGGGAGGTCGCTGGGTGCTCACGGGCCCGGGGGTCAAAATCCATCGCTTCCCCTTGTCTTTGCAGGCCTTGGAGATGGCCGACACCAGTGTCCATGGGGGCTCGGATGGGGTGCGCCGGGTGCCGCGCATAGAGATCGACACCTCCGATGGCAGCAAGGTCAAGGTCGACATCACTGTGCTCTATCGCATCGTCG
>CAYXQW010000244.1:800-4098 GCA_964466695.1 uncultured Bdellovibrionales bacterium | reverse complement strand
CCCGAAGGTCACGGTGGCGCTCAAGGAGAACCTGGGCCAGCTCTTGGCCGAGGATTTCTACCACGAGTTTCGGCGCGTCGAGCGGTGCGCGCTCGCGCGCGATCAGATGAATGTGTTGTTGAAGGACGTGGGGATAAGCGTGGATCACGTGCTGGTGCGCCAATACTACTACGAGGATGGTTATCAACAGCAGATCGAGAACCGCAAGGTGCAAGACCAGCTAGTGTTCACCAACCATTCGCTCGCCGAGGCCTCCAAGGAAGACGCGGCGCGTCGCCGGATCGAGGCCGAGGGCGAGGCCGCGGTTGCGGTGGAGCGCGAGCGCGGCGACGCCGAGGTGATGAAGATAAGGGCGGAGGCCGGCCTCTACCGCAAGCAGCGAGAGTCCGAGGGGGACATGTTGGTGAAGGTCGCCGAGGCCAAGGGGACGCAAGCCATCAATCAGGCCTATGCGGCGGCGGGGTCGGACAACCTCGTGGCGTTGGAGATGGCCAAGGTATTGGAGGGGATCGAGTTCATCGTCGTCTCGGACAGCAAGAGCGGCGTCAATCCGCTCGACGTCGAGCAGATGACGCGCATGCTGGGGGTGAAGTGATGCGCGGGCTTGGCAAGGTCGCCTTGGCGGTGCTCGCCCTCGTCTCGGGGTGCGCTTCGCACACCACCGAGGCGAACGAGGTGGGGGTGCGCGTCAACAAGCTCACGGGCATAGAAGACCGGGTCTACGCGCCCGGCGGGACGTATTTCTTCATGCCTCTCGTCAACGATTGGTACACCTTCAGCACCAAGACGCAGACGTTGAACATGACAGCGCACGCGCGAGGTGAAGAGGCGGAGGGCGCGGACGAGGTGCAGTTCAAGACCCGCGACGGCAATGACGTCGGGATGGACGTCACGGTGCTCTATCGCGTGGATCCCATGCAGGCGATCCGCATCCTGCGCCAGGTGGCGAAGAGCGACGCCGAGCTCAAGGAGAAGGTGGTGAGGCCTCTGGCGCGCACCCTGGTCCGTGACGCCTTGAACCTGCTCTCGTCGGAGGAGATCTACACCAACAAGCGTATCGGCGTGCGCGAGGAGGCGACCGTGGCGCTCAACAAGGCGTTCGTCCCTTATGGACTTTTGTGTGAGAACGTCACGTTCGGCGACCACCGTTTTCATCCCAAGTATCAAGAGGCCATCGTCAACAAGAAGGTCTACGATCAGCAGGTGAACACGAACCGCTCGGCGAAGGAGGCGGCCTCGGGGCAGTGGCTCGCTACTTTGGAGACGGTAAAGGGCGACGTCGAGCAGCGCATCGCGCAAGAGCGCGGCGCGGCCGAGCGGACCAAGCTCGCCGCCGACGCGTACTTCTTCACGAAGCAGAAGGACGCGGAGGGGATCTTGGCGCAGAAGACCAACGAGGCCAAGGGCGTCGTCGAGCACATGCGCGCGCTGGCGTCGTCGGGGGGACGGACGCACGTGAAGCTGAGGGTGGCGCAGGCGCTCGCGGGTAAGAAGATCTTGATCGTGCCCGGAGGCGGCGGCGCGCTCGGGATGCAGAAGCTCGATCTCAACGAGCTTATGCGCGCGGCGGTGAGCCAGGAAGCGCTGCGTAGTTCTTCGAGCAAGAGCCCGCGTAGCGGCACGGAGGATTGATTGCCATGTTGATGCAGGATGAGCTCGGGAGCATCGCGCGCGACTTGCTCGCGGATCTCGAGCGCGCGCGGCCCGGTTTCCCGGACGACCGCGCGGGGTTTGCGTCAGCGGCGGCGGAGCGCTTGCGGCTGCGGTTGTCCGATCTGCGCGCGCATTATGTTTCGGTCGGTCAGGCCGCCGACTTCGAGCGCGTCGCTCGTGACATCGAGGATGTGATGCTGCGGCGCTATCTCACCTTCGCCTACGCGCAAAATCGCCGCGAGCGTCGAGGTGGCACCGGCGTCCTCGCGCGGATCGCGCTCGGGGTGGGCGGTTTCCTCCTGGGTGTGTTCTTGATGCGCGCGCCGTTTTCCCCCGTGAAAGCGGCCTGGCTGCCCTTTTTGTTGTTCTTTTTGGCGCCCATCATCCCCGACGTGCGCCGTGGTATGTCTACACGCCAGCACCGGCGCAAGCTCGCGGAGCTTAGCGCCGATATGGACGCCGCGGGGTTGGCGCTGCGCAACAGCCAGCCGTTTTAGGTGCGCTCTTTGTAGACGTCGATGAGCATGTTGGTCGAGCTGTCGTGACCTTCGATAGGGCCATCGCTCGTAAGCTCGGGTAAGATCTTGCCCGCGAGCTGCTTGCCGAGCTCGACCCCCCACTGGTCGTAGCTGTTTACGCCCCAGACGACGCCCTGGACGAAGATCTTGTGCTCGTACATCGCGATGAGCATGCCCAGAGACTCCGGGGTGATCTCGTCGATGAGGATGCTGTTTGTCGGCCGATTGCCGGGGAACACCCGGTGCGGCAAGAGCGCCTCGATCTTGTCTGCCGTAAGGCCCGCCGCCATAAGCTCAGCGCGCACCTCTTCTTCGGTCTTGCCGCGCATGAGCGCCTCGGTCTGCGCGAAGAAGTTCGCGAGCAAGATCCGGTGGTGATCGCCTAGCTGGTTGTGCGTGCGGATGGGCGCGATGAAGTCGGCCGGTACGAGGTGCGTGCCCTGGTGAATGAGCTGATAGAAGGCGTGCTGGCCGTTGGTCCCGGGCTCGCCCCACACGATGGGCCCCGTGCTGTAGTCGGTGATGCGCGCGCCGTGCTTGTCGACGCCCTTGCCGTTCGACTCCATGTCGGCCTGCTGGAGATAAGCGGGCAGGCGATGCAGGTATTGGTCGTAGGGGAGCACGGCGTGCGTCGCCGCGCCATGGAAGTTCGCATACCAGACCCCGAGCATGGCGAGCACCACCGGGAGGTTCTCTGAGAGCGGCGCGGTGCGGAAGTGCTCGTCCATCTTGTGGGCGCCGCCGAGCAGCTCGACGAAGCCCTCGTGACCTATCATGCAGGCGATGGAGAGACCGATCGCCGACCAGAGCGAGTAGCGTCCGCCTACCCAATTCCAGAACTCGAACATGTTGGCGGTGTCGATCCCGAACTTCGCGACCTCGCGCACCGCCGTGCTCACCGCCACGAAGTGCTTGGCCACGGCCGCGTCGCTGCCGCTGTGCGCGATGAGCCACGCGCGCGCCGTGTGTGCGTTGGCGAGGGTCTCCTGGGTGGTGAAGGTCTTCGAGGCCACGATGAACAAGGTCGTCTCGGGATCGACCCGCTTGAGCGTCTCGGCGATGTGTGTGCCGTCGACGTTGGAGACGAAGTGCGGGCACAGCCGCGCGTGCCAGTATGGCCGGAGCGC
>CAYXQW010000244.1:0-790 GCA_964466695.1 uncultured Bdellovibrionales bacterium | reverse complement strand
AGCCGCCGATGCCGATGTTGACGATGTCGGTGACCGGCTTGCCCGTGTAGCCGAGCCACGCGCCCGTGCGCACGCGCGCGGCGAAGGCCCGCATCTTCTCGAGCACGGCCTTTATGCCCGGCATGACGTCCTCGCCGCCGGTGAACAGCGGGCGGCCGCTCAAGTTACGCAGCGCGACGTGCAGGACGGCCCGCCCCTCGGTGTTGTTGATGAGCTCGCCGTCGAACATCCGGTCGCGCTCCGCGGGGACTCCACGGGCCTTGGCGAGATCCAAGAGCAGCCGCAGCGTCTCGTCGGTGATGAGGTTCTTCGAGTAGTCGATGAACATGGGACCGAGGCGGCGCGAGAAGCGCGCGGCGCGCGCTGGATCGGCTGCGAAGAGCGACTTCATCGTGGTCTTGCGCATGGTGTCGGCGTGCGCGGCGAGCGCCTGCCATTCGTGGGTCGTAGTTAGCATCGACTCATCCTCCGAAGAGAGCGCGCTTTATTTGAGGCTTTTGGCGGGGGGAGGCAAGGGCGAAGGTCAGTGAAGATCGGCCGGGCAGGCCGACGCCGGCGCGTCCACGCAAAGCCGCGCCAGGCTCGGGTCGTGGTCGCTCGCGCGCTCGGCGAACTCGGCGTTTACGTGCACCACATCGTACGCCGCGCCGCAGGCGAGCGCGGGGCTTACGAGGATGTGATCTAGCGCCTGGCCGTTGCCCTCGTAGATGTAGGTGTAGCGCTCTTTTTGCGGCAAGGTCTCGATGAGCGGGGTGAGGCCTGCGCCCGCGAAGATCTGCACGGGCTCTGA
>CAYXQW010000243.1:0-4992 GCA_964466695.1 uncultured Bdellovibrionales bacterium | reverse complement strand
ACCGACAAGAACGACTTCTCGCGAACCGTGTTGTAGACCGGGGCCTTCTCTTCGACCGGCTCTTCTTTGGGCGAAGGTCCCGCGGGCCGCGGCGCGCTGTAGAGCTTGTATGCGCCACGCGCCCACTGGCGAGCTACGAACGCGACGGTCGCCGCCTCGCCGCCCGCGACAGCGCTTTGGCCGAGCAGGCTTTGGCTCGCGAGCTTCTCGAGCTCGTGCAGGTTGTCATGCTCGCGGCAAAGGTCGCGCACGAAGCGCTCGGCGCTGTGCTCGGTGTCGCTCGCGACCAGCTCATAACCAGGCGGCGCCGAGCCAGAACTTGCGGTGAAGACGAACTCTTGTCCAAGTCGTCGCAGGCGGCAGATTTGATCGAAACTACGAAAGCTCACGGCTTACCCTCCCCCTATACTGAACACGCATTTTATGCGTGCTCGATCGTCTCTGTCAATGGCGTGGTCGCGCTTGTGTGGTCGCGCTCGCGCCAGGCTTCTGGCCTCACCCGCGCGATTGCGCTAAGCAGCCGCCATGCGCATCGCGGTCATTGGTACGGGTTACGTCGGCCTCGTCACGGGGACTTGCCTCGCCGAGATCGGCAACGAGGTTGTCTGTCACGACATAGACGCGGACAAGATCGAGCGGCTCCGTCGAGGCGAGCTCCCCATCTTCGAGCCGGGGCTCGAGGAGCTGTTGGAGCGCAATCTGCGCGAGCTTCGCCTCTCTTTTACGCGGGACCTCGAAGAGGCCATCGCCGGCGTCGAGGTCTGCTTCGTCGCCGTGGGGACGCCGGGCGATCAGGACGGCTCGGCCGACAGGCGCTACGTCATCGACGCCGTCACCAGCATCGCGAAGGTCATGTCCGCGCCGCTCGTGATCGTGATGAAGTCGACCGTGCCCGTCGGCACCTGCGCGCGGATGCGGGACGTGGTGGCCGAGGTCCTGCGCGCGCGCGGCGTCGCGTTCGACTTCGACATCGTCTCGAACCCCGAGTTCCTCAAGGAGGGCAAGGCGGTCTCCGACTTTCAGCGCCCGGATCGCATCGTCATCGGCGCCGACTCCGAGCGCGCGCGCGCGATGATGCGCTCGGTCTACTCCACCTTCATGCGCAACGGCCACCCGATCTTGTTCATGGACATCCCCTCGGCGGAGATGACCAAGTACGCCGCCAACGCCATGCTGGCCACCCGCATCTCGCTGATGAACGAGCTCGCCCAGATCTGCGAGCGCGTCGGCGCCGACATCATGAACGTCCGCCAGGGCATCGGCACGGACAAGCGCATCGGCATGGACTTCCTCTACGCCGGCATCGGCTACGGCGGCTCTTGCTTCCCGAAGGACGTGCGCGCCCTCTCGCGCCTCGCCATGG
The DNA here is from genome assembly GCA_964466695.1 of uncultured Bdellovibrionales bacterium. Lineage (GTDB taxonomy): Bacteria > Myxococcota > XYA12-FULL-58-9 > XYA12-FULL-58-9 > JAFGEK01 > CAYXQW01. The sequence continues at coordinate 3,629 of CAYXQW010000243.1, read as the reverse complement.
AGTCCGACGCCCCGGCCGACATCTTAGACGCCGTGGACGCGGTCAACCGCCACCAGAAGGTCGTGCTCGCGAATCGGGTCATCGCGCGCTACGCGGGCGAGGTGCGCGGGCGGCGCTTCGCGCTCTGGGGCCTCGCCTTCAAGGCCAACACCGACGACATCCGCGAGGCGCCGGCCCTCAGCGTCTTAAAGCGCCTCACCGACGCCGGCGCGCACGTGGTCGCCTACGACCCCGAGGCCATGCAAAGGGCGAAGCGAGAGCTCGGCGACAATCCGTACCTGAGCTTCGTGAGTAGCAGCTACGAGGCCGCGCGCGGGTGCGACGCGCTCGTGCTCGTCACCGAGTGGTCGCAGTTTCGGCGGCCCGACTTCGCGCGGCTCAAGGAGAGCCTCAAAGCGCCGGTGATCTTCGACGGCCGCAACCAGTACGATCCCGCGGAGATGAAGGCCCTCGGCTTCGAGTACCACTGCATCGGTAGATCCGTGCGATGAGCGCCGCGCAAAAACGCATCCTCGTGACGGGGGGCGCGGGCTTTTTAGGCTCGCACCTCTGCGACCGGCTCTCCGCCGAGGGGCACGCGGTCGTCTGCCTCGACGACTTTCGCTCCGGGCGCCGCGAGAACATCGCGCACCTCGAAGGCACGCCGGGCTTCACGCTCATCGAGCACGACGTGACGGCGCCGTTTCATCACGAGGTGGACGAGATCTACAACCTCGCGTGCCCGGCATCGCCTGTCGCATACCAGCGCGACCCCGTGGGCACCATCAAGACCTGCGTGCTCGGAGCCATCAACGTCCTAGAGCTCGCCGCTCGCCTCGGCTGCAAGGTGCTCCAGGCCTCGACGAGTGAGGTCTACGGCGATCCGAAGGTCCACCCGCAGCCTGAGTCTTATAACGGCAACGTCAACCCCATCGGCCCGCGCGCCTGCTACGACGAGGGCAAGCGCGCCGCCGAGACGCTGTTCTTCGACTTTCATCGCACGCGCGGCGTGCGCATCAAGGTCGCGCGCATCTTCAACACCTACGGGCCGCGCATGCTCCCAGACGATGGTCGCGTGGTCTCGAGCTTCATCGTGCAGGCCCTCTCGGGCGAGAACCTGACCGTCTTCGGCGACGGCGCGCAGACACGTAGCTTCTGCTACGTAGACGACCTCATCGACGGCCTGTTGCTCCTCATGGCGACGGGACTTGAGGTGACCGGCCCCGTAAACCTCGGCAACCGCGAGGAGGTCACGGTCGCGGCGCTCGCGCAGCGGGTGCTCGCGCTTGTAAGCTCGCGCGCGCGCGTCGTCCTGCGGCCTCTGCCCAAAGACGACCCGCACCGGCGCAGCCCCGACCTCGGGCTCGCCGAGCGGCTGCTCGGATTTCGACCGCGCGTCTCCATGGAGGAGGGCCTCGTGAGGACGGTGAGGTACTTCGGGGGTGCTTGAGTGCTTGTAAACGACCAAAGCCGTTGATATCTGCCGCGTCTTGCATGAGCGAGCAAAAAACACTCTCCCTGGTGGGTGCCCCATATGGTCTTTTCTTCCGCAGACAAACTTTTGAGCATCGAGTCAGAGGCCGAGCTTATAGATTTTACCGCTACCTTCCGCGCTACGGATGTATCGGAACCAGCCATCGTTTATACAGCTTTGGGTCAAGAGATCCGCACCACCGCAGCCGAAACCCGCGTGTTGCGTTCTATCGAAAGCGTAACTCTTCGCCCAGGCAAAGCCTATCGCCTCGATCTCGACTTCGATTTCATGTGCCAAGATACAAAGAGCGATGCATGGGTCGAGTTCCGACTGGTCAATGCCCAGAGCGGCGAAAAGGTCGAGTGGAAGACCTTCAGCGCGTCTGGCGCTTATGCTCTCGACTTTCTTCATCCGCTCGTGCGTGAGGAGAAAGTCTTTGGCGAGCTCGAGGTGAAGAGCGGGAGCCCTATTCGCCTGCGCCGTATCGCCCTGATCGAGCTGATGATGCCGGCTCTTGCCACTGACGATGATTTAGCCAGGATCCTCAAAGGCAAGACAGTCTCGGTTGTTATCGTCACGTACAATCGCAAGACCGCCGTTTGCAATCTCCTCGACTCTCTTTTGCACCTTGACGTCCCTGCTTCGTGCCTCCGATTTTTAGTAGTAGATAACAACTCTAATGATGGTACGGAGGCTCATGTCCGCGCCACCTATCCCAACGTCGAGTTCCTGCAGACCGGAGCCAATCTCGGTGGCAGCGGCGGCTTTATCGCGGGCGTTCGTCATGTGCTCGAGAAGCACGCGAGTTCCGAGTACATATGGCTCTTGGATAATGACGTCGTGGTGGAGCATAAGACGCTCTCCGAGCTCTTGCGTATCCTCGTGCGATCAGAAGAGGTGGGGGCCGCAGGCTCGATGATGTGCCAGCTCGACGACCCTTCTTATATCAATGAGGTCGGTGGTTTCTTGCGCTGGCAGGATCTTTCGTTGGGGTTGCTCCATCATCGCCAAAAGCTCGGCACCGAGCCGCGTGAGCCGGTGAAAGTAGAGTATTGTGCCGCCGCCTCTTTGCTGACGCGGCGAGCCGAGTTTGAGCAGATCGGCCTTTTCGAAGACGTCTTCATTCACTTCGACGATATTGAGTGGTGTTTGCGGCTCCGGCAGCACGGCAAACAAGTGATGTGTGTGCCAACCTCGCGGGTTTGGCATGAATCGGGAGCGAAGAAACAAACCACGTGGATTCGATACTATGATGTGCGTAACTTATTGCGGGTCATCTCTAAGTATCAGCCAGAGTTATTGTCTTACGCCAAGACCAAGCTCGCCCGACGCGCGAGATACTTTGGCCTGCATGGTTTTCCGAAGACAGCCAAGCTCATAGCCTCGGGCATTCGTGATTTCAAGCGCGGACGCATGGGAGCCCAGAAGCTTGAGACAGATCCGTTGGTGCCTATCTCCGAACTCTACACGTGCCGTTTTCGCTTCCCCGTGGTGGCCGTATTCGCCCACGAGGAGACGCTCCAAGCAGCGGCCAAGCAACTCCCGCCGGGCCTCCTCAATAGCGCCGAGATCTTTCTGTACGACTGCGAGGATGTGGATAGTTTCCGCGCCGATATGGAAATCACCGGCAAGATCTGGGTGCGCCCACCGGCGACGCATCGCTTGCGGCGAGCGTGGTTTTATCTGCGGCAACTGCGAGCCACTTTGATGAATGATAGCACTACGATTATGGATGGCGAGTTCGAGTTCAGGCGTATTTTGCCTCCTTTACGACCAGCGCTGTATGTGTACGGGCGGTTTGGAACGGCGTTTGTGCAGCAGGCATCGCGGTTGGCACGCCTTGGCCTAATAGTGAAGGCTCTAGAAGCAGTATGTCGTCGGTGACATTCTGGCCAAGGCTTTGGGGCAAATCGGCTATTGTGTAGCTATGCAACTATGCTCTGCTATTACAGTAGGCGCGATTTGTGGGATCTCCCCTTTCTGTTCTGCCACAAGATAGCCACAAGCATCGCCAGCCCCGCGAACGCAAGCCCCACGCCTGTGCGGAAATGGGGTGTTAGATAACGCAGGGTCAACGTGCCAGACGATGAACCAGGTAGCCGGACGCTCACAAAAGCTCCGCGATGGGTCTGAACGTCGAGTTTGCGGTTTCCAAGATACGCTTCGTATCCGGGAT
>CAYXQW010000242.1:0-5009 GCA_964466695.1 uncultured Bdellovibrionales bacterium | reverse complement strand
GCCATCTATCTTAAGTTCATGGGCGTCAAAGACCTGGAGCGAGCCTTGCCAAAAGACGCAAAGTAGCCTCTGTAATAAAGACGCATGAACCTCGAGATCGAACAGCGCGCGCAAAAGATCCTGCAACTCGTCGTCGAGGCCTACATCGACGAGGCCTTGCCGGTGAGCTCGACCACGGTGGCCAAGCGCGGGCGCTCCTTGCACCTCTCACCCGCCACGATCCGCAGCGTCATGGCCGAGCTCGAGCGCCGCGGCCTCCTGTCGCAGCCGCACACGAGCGCCGGCCGCGTCCCAACCGAGCTCGGGATGCGTGCTTACCTCGACGGCCTCATCGACTTGCAGCTCGGGCCGCGCGACCGGACGCGCCTCGACCAGAGCGCGCGCGCCGAGGACCCCGCCGAGTTCCCCGAGGTGCTCGGCCAGAAGCTCGCCGGCCTCGCGGGCCAGGTCGCGGTGGTGGCCGTGCCGCGCTTCATCGGCTCGCGCATGCGCGAGGTCGGCCTCGTGCGGCTCGGGCCGCGGCGTTTCTTCGCGTACTTCGTCGCCGCCTTCGGCCTCGTGCAGCAAAAGCTCATCGAGGTCGACTTCGATCTCTCGGCCTCCGAGCTTTTGACCGTGCAGAACTACCTGAACGAGAGCCTGCGCGACCGCAGCCTCGACGAGGCCCGCGCGTTCATCCGCGAGCAGCTCGCCCGCGCCCAGAGCCTCGGCGACCACACCTGCCTGCGTGCGCTCACCATCGGCCAGAAGGTCCTGCCCGAGCGCGAGCTGCGCGTACACATCGAGGGCACCACCCACCTCATCGACCAGCCCGAGTTCACCGATCACGACAAGCTGCGCGCCGTGCTGCACGCGCTCGACGACAAGACCTCGCTGCTCCGCTTGCTCGAGCGCATCCTCGACACCAACGGCGTACAGGTCGTGCTCAACACCCACGAGCCTCCCCCGCTCGCCTGGGTAGGCGCCAACGTCCTTTGCGCCTCCGGCCGCGGCGGCGCCATCGCCCTGCTCGGCCCCTTACGGATGAACTACGTCCGCGTGGTGCCTATGGTGCGCTACGCGAGCCAACTCTTCGATAGCTACTGGCAACGGATCGCCCTTTGACTTTGTCCGCACGAAACCCTTATTTGACGCCATGACCAAGAGCACAGAAGCCGAGCGCGAGTTCGAGCAAGAATACGAAGAAGAAGAGGAGAGCTGCGGCGACGCCGAGCGCGAAGCGATGGACCCCGAGCCGAGCTCGGAAGAAGCAGTAGCCGCGGCGGCGCAGGAGGAGATCGCCGCCCTGCGCGACCGGATGATGCGGCTCGCCGCCGACTTCGACAACTACCGCAAGCGCGCTATCCGCGAGCAGCAAGAAGCGCGCGACTTCAGCGCCATGAATGTGCTGCGAGACTTCTTGCCGGTGCTCGACAACCTCGAGCGCGCCCTCGCCCACTGCAGCGAAGACGACCACCCCGTGTTGCAGGGGGTGAAGCTGGTGGCCAAACAATTCACGGATACCCTCGGGCGCCACGGCGTCGAGGCGGTCGCGGCGGTCGGTGTCCCCTTCGACCCCGAGGTGCACGAGGCGGTCGCGCAACAACCAACCGCCGAGAGAGAGCCCGGCACCATCATCGACGAGGCACAGCGAGGCTACACCATGCGGGGGCGCCTGTTGCGCGCGTCCAAGGTGGTGGTCGCATCGCCCCCGCCTGCGGCCACCGCCGAGGAGAGCTCGGACTAACCACGCGACGAGCAAAGGCCCATGAGCAAGGTTATCGGCATCGATCTCGGCACCACCAACTCCTGCGTCGCCGTGCTCGAGGGCGGCAGGCCCACGGTCATCCCTAACAACGAGGGCTCGCGCACGACGCCCTCCATGGTGGCCTTCACCGAGTCGGGCGACCGGCTGGTCGGGCAGATCGCCAAGCGCCAGGCGGTCACCAACTTCGAGGGCACCATCTACGCGATCAAGCGCCTGATGGGACGGCGCTTCGACGAGGCTCATGTCCAGGAAGATCTCGCGCGCACCCCCTACCGCGTCATCGCCGCCGAGCGCGGCGACGCCTGGGTCGAGGTGCACGGCAAGGTCTACTCGCCGCCTGAGATCTCGGCCATCGTCCTCGCGAAGATGAAGCAGATCGCGGAGGACTACCTCGGCGAGCCAGTCACCAAGGCCATCGTTACCGTGCCGGCCTACTTCAACGACAGCCAGCGGGCCGCCACGCGCGACGCCGGCCGCATCGCCGGCATCAACGTAGAGCGCATCATCAACGAGCCCACCGCCGCCGCGCTCGCGCACGGCCTCGACAAGCAAGGCTCGCGTACGGTCGCGGTTTACGACCTCGGCGGCGGCACCTTCGATGTCTCCATTCTCGAGCTCAAAGATGGCGTGTTCAACGTGCTCGCCACCAACGGCGACACCCACCTCGGCGGCGAGGACTTCGACAACCGCATCCTCGACTACCTCTGCTCGGAGTTCGCGAAGAGCAACGGCGGCCTCGACCTCAAGTCCGACCGCATGGCGCTACAGCGGCTCAAGGAAGCGGCCGAGCGCGCGAAGCACGAGCTCTCGAGCGCGCTCGCGACCGAGGTGAACCTCCCCTTCATCGCCGCCAACGCGAGCGGCCCCATGCACGTGGACATCACGCTCACGCGCGCCACGCTCGAGGAGCTCATCGAAGACCTGGTCGAACGCACGATGCAGCCCATCCACGCGGCGCTCGCCGATGCCAAGCTAACGGCCGCGCAAATCGACGAGATCCTGCTCGTGGGCGGCATGACCCGCATGCCGCTCGTGCAGGCCAAGGTAGCGCGCTGCTTCGGCAAGGAGCCCAACCGCGAGATCAACCCCGACGAGGTCGTGGCGATCGGCGCCGCCGTGCAGGGGGCCGTGCTCACCGGCGAGGTCAAGAACGTCATCTTGCTCGACGTCACCCCGCTCTCGCTCGGAGTGGAGACGGCGGGCGGTGTCTTCACCCCGCTCATCCCGCGCAACACCACCGTACCGTGCAAGAAGACCCGCGTCTTCTCCACCGCCGTGGACAACCAGCCCTTCGTCGAGGTGCACGTCCTGCAAGGAGAGCGCCCCCTCGCCGAGGACAACCAGTCGCTCGCGCGCTTTCAGCTCGTGGGGATCCCGCCGGCCCCGCGCTCGATCCCGCAGATCGAGGTAGCCTTCGACATCGACGCCAACGGCCTCGTGCACGTCTCGGCCAAAGATCTCGGGAGCGGCAAGTCCCAGTCGGTGAAGATCACGGCGCAGAGCGGGCTCACCGAGGAGGAGATCAAGCGCATCATCGCCGAGGCCGCGGCGGCCAAGACCGCCGACACCAACAAGAAGCAGAGCGTCGAGCTCAGAAACAGCGCCGAGGGGCTCATCTACGCTACCGAGCACTCGCTCGAGGAGTACTCGATGCAGCTTGCGGCGAGCGATCTCGAGGTCATAAAGGCCGACCTTTTGGCGCTCAAGTCCGCGCTCGCCGATCCGCACGCCAAGATCGAGGCCATAGACAAGCTCTACAAGGCGCTCGAAAAATCGGCCTACCGTATCGCGGAGACCATCTACGCGCGACTATAGCCCATGCGAGACCTTTACCGTGTGCTCGGCCTAAAGCCCGACGCGAGCACGACCGAGATCAAGCGGGCCTATCGTAAGCTCGCGCACGCGCACCACCCCGACAAGACCCCCGGCGACCAAAAGGCCGAGGAGCGCTTCAAAGAGGCCGCCACCGCCTACGCGATCTTGAGCGACCCCGAGCAGCGACGTCGCTACGACCACGAGGTCAGGGCGCCCTTCGGCAGGCACGGCGGCGGCGCGCGCTCGTCCTCGGGCTTCGGTGACGTCTTCTCTGAAATCTTCGGAGATTTCCTCGGCAGAAAAGATCCCCCCGCGCAGAAGAAGGGCGCCGACCGCGACTACCGACTAACGATAGACTTCCGCATCGCCGTCTACGGCGGCACGCGCGTCGTGCAGGTCACGCGCGGCCAGACCTGCGACCTTTGCCACGGCACGGGCGCGAAGCCCGGCACCGTGCCGCTCATCTGCCACGCCTGCGGCGGAGGTGGTCAGATCAGGGTGCAGCGCGGCCTGTTCTCGGTCGCCAAGCAATGCGGCTACTGCCAAGGGCGCGGGCGCATAAACCGCGAGCCATGCCCGACGTGCAAAGGCAACCGCCGCGTCGATCGACAAACCGCGCTCGAGGTGCGCATCCCCGCCAGCACCGAGAACGGCGCCGTTATCCGCTATGCCGGAGGCGGCGAGCCCGGCCAGCACGGCGGCTCCCCGGGTGATCTGCGCATCATCATCGGCGTCACCCCCCACCCTCTGTTCACTCGCAAAGGATCGGATCTCCACCTCGAGCTGCCCGTGAGCATACGCGAGGCCGCGCTCGGCGCCAGCATCGAGGTGCCCACCCTGGACGGCACCGTGCGCATGCGCCTGCCCGCCGGCACGCAGAGCGGACGGATCTTTCGCCTGCGCGGCAAGGGCGGCCCCAAGGACAAGAGCGGCGAGCGCGGCGACGAGCACGTCACCGTCATCGTCGAGACCCCAGAAGAGCTCGACCAGACCGCGCGCGAGGCCCTCGCCACCATCAACGCGCTCGACGACGACGCGCACCTGCCGCGGCGCGCCGCGTTCCGCAAGGCCACGCGCGACCTCGGCGCGCGTGACTAACAGCATGTGGCCGCGCGTCATCCTGCACGCCGACATGGACGCCTTCTTCGCGGCGGTAGAGCAGCTCGATAATCCCACGCTACGCGGCAAGCCCATCTTGATAGGCACTCTCGACAAACGCAGCGTCGTCTCCACCGCGAGCTACGAGGCCAGGCCCTTCGGCGTCGGCAGCGCCATGCCCATGTCCCGCGCGCTGCGCCTCTGCCCGCGCGCCATCGTCGTACCGCCGCGCTTCGATCGCTACGCCGAGCTCTCGGCCCGCATCATGGAGGTGTTCGGGCATTTCTCCCCCCTCGTCGAGGCTTTGAGCCTCGACGAGGCCTTCCTCGATATGACGGGCACCGAGCGG
>CAYXQW010000241.1:0-5010 GCA_964466695.1 uncultured Bdellovibrionales bacterium | reverse complement strand
AGCGAGAACATCTTCGAGAACCGCTTCATGCACGTCGCCGAGCTCGGGCGGCTCGGCGCCGATATCCGCGTCGACGGCGGCCGCGCGGTGGTCCACGGCGTGCCGAGGCTCTCGGGGTCGGTGGTGATGGCCACGGATCTGCGCGCGAGCGCCTGCCTCGTCATCGCGGGGCTCCTCGCCGAGGGCGAGACGATCGTCCGCCGGATCTATCACCTCGATCGCGGCTACGAGCACATCGAGCGCAAGCTACGGCAGGTGGGGGCCGAGATCGAACGCTTCCGGGAGTGATGCTTTCAATCGGCTTGCGGTTGGCGCACGAGCTCTAAGAGCTGCTCGACCTCGCGCGAGCGCGGATCGAGGGCGCGGGCCATCTCCAGCATCAGCCGCGCGTTGGTGTAGAGCGTCATGTCGCGCGCGGCCGAGGCGCGGATGAGGAGGATCTTGGCCAAAACGAGGTTGGTCTCGGCCATGAACGGATAGAGGGAGATGGAGAGCTTCAGCTTCTCCTCGGCTTGACCATACTGCCCCTCGCGATAGAGCCGCACCCCTTGCTCCGCGAGCTGCCGGGCTTGCTGCACCTCGGCCGGGCTGATGCTCGAGACCGGCGCGGGAGCGGGAGGACGTTTGGCAGGCGCACGTGCAAGAGGAGCAGGACGCGGCGGCGGCTCGGCGACCTCCGTCGTGGCACATCCAAGGCAGAGCGTGAGTGCCAGGTAACGGCAAAGCAACATGAAAGAATCAGCTAGCAGAAAAACGCGACCACGGCGATGCCTCAAGGCTCACCTTGCGGCTCGCACGTATCATCGAGTTGGTAGAGCGGCAGCTCCGAGTCACAAAAAGCGAGCGCCTCGCCGCAGGGCCACCACGAGGGGGTGCCGCCAGGCGCGGCGAAGTATGCGTGCGTCGTCGTCTCGTAGTTGCACTGACAGCCGCCACAAGAGAGCTTTGCGGTGTGGACGAGCAGCACCTCGAGCCAGGCGTTGCTCCGGCACTGCGAATTGCGGCGCAGGGCGTAGGTAATGACCTCGGAGATCTCCGGGGGGGCGAGCGCCTCGAGCTCTTCGTGCGCGCAGCTCGTAATACTGATCCCGCACACCTCCACGGGTGAGAGCGCGACGTCTACATGCGCGGTGACGGGTAGCGCCTCTGCCGGGTCGCCGTAGACGTAGATGGGCTGGCGGTTGCAAGCGAGGTGCTCCGCGGCCAGCGGCGAGTCGGTGGCCGTGAGCCGCAGCGGTCCGGCGTCGAGCTCGCGCCAGAGCCTGAAGGCCCCTCCCTCCGACTGCACGCGGAAGAATGGCGTGTAAACCCCGCCGGTGGCCGCGTAGTAGTCTTGCGTCTCCTCGAAGCTCATCTTGGCGAGCGCGGCGTCGAGATCGAGGGCGATGGCGATGTAGGGGCCGGAGCTCGCGCCGTCCACCGCCAAGACGCGGTCGACGCCGCCCTCGCGGATGGTGGGATGGAAGCTCCCCGAGCCGTCGACGTCCTCGTAGATGACGAGCCGGGGCCGATAGATCGGGATCTCGAGGGTCGAAGGCAAGACCGCGATCTCTCTCGCGCCGAGGCGCGTGGGCCAATCCCCGCCCGGGGCCAAGAGCGGCACGGCCATCACCGCCCCAAACTCGACCGGGCCATCCGCGGTGACGAAAAACTCTCCGGGCAAGACGAAGACGACGGCGTAGCGCACCTCGAGGTGAGCCTCGGTGAGCCCATCGCTCACGAGGAGGAGGACGGACGAGGGCTCGGTGTCGCGCACGGTGTCGACCTCACACGCAGATGCGAGCAAGAGCGAGAGCAAACCTAAGCGCTTCACAAGAACACCTCCACCTCGAGCGTCAACACCGCCGCGCCCACGAAGCGCTTGCTCACCGGGTCCTGCGCGTACATGGCCGAGGCCACGCGCTTGTTCGTCACCGAGGCGCTCAGCCGATGCGGCAGCATCTCCCAGGGCATGATCCGCACGCCGCCGCGATAGAAGATCTGAGTAGAGCTCCCCGGCGCGCGGCCAAACCGCGGGACGTAGATCACGGGCGAGGCGCGCTCGATCGCGACGATGTAGCGCTGCCAGAGCTCGCCCTCGCCGTAGAGCGCGACGTGCCCGCCGAGGCGCACCTCCGCCTCGAGCATGGCCGTGTGCGACCACTGACGAAAACCCGAGGACAAGGCGAGATACTCGTAGCTGTTGGTGACGTAGGTGTCCTCGCGGTACGGCGTGTTCGGCGCGGTGCTCGAGGTCGCGAGCCGGCGTTCACGCGGACCGAAAGCTTGATCGTAGTAACGAAACTGGTAACCCGCATGGAGGTCCACGGGCCCGAGCGCGAGCCCGAGAAAGTCTACGCGCATAAGCCCGGCGTGACGCACGCGCGTATTACGACGGAGGCTCACGCCGTACTCTATGGCGAAGTGAAGGAAGTCGGCCGGCACGAGCTCATAAAAAGCGGTGAAGTAGTCGGTGGGGAGCCCTGTAAGATACGCCGCGGCGCGCGCCGCCGGGCTCATCCCCACGAGGTTGTAGGCGAGGAGCGGGCGCTCGCCCTCGAGCAGCCAGCGCGTCCAGCCGACGCCGAGCTCCCCGTCGAGGATCGTCAAGCTGCTGTGGATGATGTCATCGTCGGGCCAAAAGATGCGGCCGCCAAACAGCGTGCGCCACTCGATCCCGCCACGAGCGATCCCGACGCCGAAGCCCTCGAGAGGCACCTCCTCGACGAGCAGCCCCTGACCGATGGTGGTGATGTCGAGATCGGGGGCGACAAGCTCGAGCTCGAGCGGGGCCCCGCCGAACCAGTCGAGCTCGTAGTGGAGGTGCAGCGCCGCGCCGGGCAAGACCTGGCTCGAGTAGCGATAACCGTCGCTCGCGCTCGGGTTGAGCGCCGTGAGGTTTAAGTTGAGGGTGAAGCCCACAGAAGTCGTAACCTCGGCGAAGGTGTCGACGATGAAGAAGCCGTGATAGCGCGTCAGGTCCTCGCGCCGACGCGCGAGCTCGGCGCCGGCCGAGGCGTCGGCGGCCAAGGTTACGTAAGGCAAGTCAGCGCCGAGGCGGTGGGGATCCTCGGCGAGCTGCTCTTTGAGGTTGCGGTTGATGAGCTTGCGCGGCAGCAGCGTCCAGCGGCTCTGCCCCGCGGCCCAGATGTGCTCCTGGGCTCTGAGCTTCGCCGCCGTATCGGCGCGCGCCGGGAGCGAGACCAAGAGGGCGAGGGCGATGAGGGCGGCGCGCGCGCGATCAATCGAGGTCACGAGGCCTCACCCCAAGAGCTGCAGCACGTGCGCTGGCATGCGGTGAGGGTCGAGGCGCACGTAGCCGTACGGCCCCTGCCAGGAGAACACCTCGCCGGTGAGCAGATCGCGCACGCGATAGGCGTGGCGGCCTTTGTGCAACGCCTCGGGGACGCGCACCAGACCCTCCTTGAGGTTGTGTGGATCGAGGTTGACGACGCACAGGATATGGTCGCCGCTCTCCTCGTGGCTTTTCGCGTAGGCCAGAAGCTCGCAGTTGTTCGTCTCTTGCAGCTCGAGGTTATCGGCGAGCTGCAAGGCTCTGTGCTCGCGCCGTGCGTAATTGAGCTCCTTGATGATCGAAGACAGGTTACCCGGCGCGTCGAAGTCGCGCACGCGGATCTCGTACTTCTCCGAGTTCAGGTACTCCTCGCTGCCCGGCCGCAGCGGCGTGTTCTCACAGAGCTCGAAGCCGCTGTAGATACCGTAGGTGGGCGAGAGCGTCGCCGCCAAGACGAGGCGCACGATGAAGGCCGGACGGCCGCCGCGCTGCAGGTATTCGTGCAGGATGTCGGGCGTGTTGGGAAAGAAGTTCGGCCGCATGACGAGGCGAAGGTCGGTAGAGAAGAGCTCACGCGCGTACTGCTCGAGCTCCTCGCGCGTGTTGCGCCAGGTGAAGTAGCTGTAGGACTGGGTAAATCCGAGCTTCGCGAGCCTTCGCATGCGCTTCGGCCGCGTGAAGGCCTCGGCCAGAAAGAGCACGTCGGGGCGCTCGCGGTGCACCTCGGTGATGAGCCACTCCCAGAAGCTGTGCGGCTTGGTGTGCGGGTTGTCGACGCGGAAGATCTCGACCCCGTGCGCGATCCAAAACCGTACGATCGTAAGGAGGGCGTGGTAGAGCCCTTCGCGATCCTCGGTGTCGAAGTTGATGGGGAAGATGTCCTGGTACTTCTTCGGAGGGTTCTCGGCGTACTTGATGGTGCCGTCGGGGCGGTGCGCAAACCACTGCGGGTGCTCTTTGACCCACGGATGATCCGGCGAGCACTGCACCGCGAAGTCGAGCGCGATCTCCATGCCGAGGCGGCGCGCGGTCGCGACGTAGTGGTCGAAGTCTTTGATGGTGCCGAGCTCTTTGTGGACGGCGTCGTGCCCGCCGTCGGCGTTGCCGATGGCCCAGGGGCTGCCCGGGTCGCCGCGTAACGCGCGCTCGGTGTTGTTCTTGCCCTTGCGCGCGGTTACGCCGATCGGATGGATGGGCGGCAGGTAGACCACGTCGAAGCCCATGCCCGCCACCTTTGCGAGGCGACTTTCGGCCGCGCGGAAGCTGCCCCCATACGAGCGCGGGAAGAGCTCGTACCAGGCGCCAAAGCGCGCGCGCTCGCGGTCTACCCACAGCGGCAGCTCCTTGGCGTAAAGCTCGAGGTCCGCGCGCGGGTCGTTGCGCTCCATGAGCGCGGCGAGCTCGGAGAGGAGCGCGAGACGGGCGCGCTCCTTGGTGCTCTTCGCACCCTCGAGCTCGGCGAGAGCGCGGGCGAGGGCCTTCTTCTCCTCGCCTCTGGCGTGCGCGCGCGCGCGCGCGATGATGGCCATGCCCTCGGTAAGCTCGCTCTCCACCTTGAGGCCCGCGCCGAGCTTCTTTTTCAGCTCGCTTCGCCAGGTGCCGAAGACATCGGTCCAGGCGGCCACCGTGAAGACCCACGGCCCGATCTCATCGACGACGAGCTCGCCTGACCAGCGATCGTTGTCCTCGAAGCGGCTCGTAAGCCTGGCCTCACGCCACTTTGCCTTCTCCTTGGG
>CAYXQW010000240.1:0-5018 GCA_964466695.1 uncultured Bdellovibrionales bacterium | reverse complement strand
CATCGCTTTCCTCACCCGCGACATGCGCGCCGACGCCGGGGTGGTGATCTCCGCGAGCCACAACCCCTACGAGGATAACGGCATCAAGATCTTCGCCAAGGACGGCTTCAAGCTCCCTGACGACCAGGAGCTCATGCTCGAGGGCTACATGGAGGACGAGCGCATCGGCAAGATGCGCCCCACCAAGAGCGCCGTCGGCAAGGCGTTTCGCATCGACGACGCGCAAGGGCGTTACATCGTCGCGCTCAAGAGCATCTTCCCCTCGGAGCTCTCCCTCGAGGGGATGAAGATCGTCGTCGACTGCGCGAACGGCGCGGCCTACAAGGTCGCCCCCATGGTGCTCGAGGAGCTCGGCGCGCGGGTCATCGCCCTCGGCGTCGAGCCCGACGGGCGCAACATCAACCGCAAGTGCGGCGCCCTAAACCCTGAGGGCATGCAGGCGGCGGTGCGCAAGACCGGCGCCGATATCGGCCTCGCGCTCGACGGTGACGCCGATCGCATCGTCGTCGCCGACGAGCTCGGCCAGGTGGTCGACGGCGACGTCTTGCTCGCCATAGGCGCGGCCGACCTCTTGCGGCAACGGCGCCTGCGCCACAAGACGCTCGTCACCACCGTCATGTCGAACCTCGCGCTCGACAAGGCCATCGCGAAGCTCGGCGGGCGCGTCGTCCGCACCAAGGTCGGAGACCGCTACGTCGTCGAGGCCATGCGCGCGCACGGCTACGTCTTCGGCGGCGAGCAGTCAGGCCACCTCGTCTACCTCGACCACGCCACCACCGGCGACGGCATGATCGCGGCCATCAAGCTCCTCGCGGTGCTCCGCCGCGAGGGGGCCAAGCTCTCCGAGCTCTGCACGCTGCTCGAGCCTTTCCCGCAGGCTCTCGTCAACATCGCGGTGAAGCGCAAGCTCCCGCTCGATGAGCTCCCCGCAGTGCAGAGGCTCATCCGCGACGTGGAGAAGAACCTCGGCGAAGACGGCCGAGTCATGGTGCGCTTCAGCGGCACCGAGGCCAAGGCCCGCGTCTTGGTCGAGGGCCCCTCCGCCAAAGAGGTGCAGAGCTACGCGAAGAACATCGCCGCGGCGCTCGCGCGCGCGCTCGACTGACGGCGTCGCGAGCGTCGGGGCTCGTCCAGTGTCGGCTGTTCTACAGGGCCGCCTGACAGGCCGCGCGGCGATTCTCTCTCTGGCCGTACCTGCACGGCCGTGCCTCCAGGGACTGCCGGAGCCCATTCATTTCGGCCACAAACTCGATCGCAGCAGTCAATGGGATATGAGGCTTGAGCTGGTGGAGCCTTTCGGCCAACGCGAGGTTATTCGATTTGGCGTAGTCGCGCTTGGCAAGAAACAAGGCCGTGGTCAGGCCTTCTAGCTTCTTGATGTCTTTTGACCCAACGTGCGTAGCAACGAACGAGATGGCTTCCTCCCATTCCTTGGTGACGCCTTCTGGAGCTGCCGTCCCTGCTCCTAGCCGCAACCGCGGGCCGTACGGCGGGCTAGGCTCAAGCTCAAGTACGTCATATGCGTGCAACGAAGCCAATTGGTCGCTCAAATCAAAAGAGAAGGGCCCGTCTTTGTAGAGGACGAACTCTACCCCCAGCGGCTGCCCGCAAAGCTCCTGGAGCAAGTAGGCGGCCTTTTGCACATGGACCGTCCCGCACCAATTTCCATTCTCGCGAAGGGCAGATACTAGCCGCACAAGAATCGATTCGTTGGTGTTGTTTGTCATGGCCGGTCTCCCGTTTGCTTTGTGCCAGCGTTATTCAGTATGCGCTCGCGTTCTGACTTAAGCCACTCACGCGCGTCGACAGCCTTATCACGATCGACGAACACTCGGTCAATGACCAATCGCTCTAGGGCCTTGAAAGAACTTTTCGGCTCAAATAGACGAAACATCACATTCAGAGAAGAGACGATAGCCTCATCTTGAGAATAGAATACGGGGAAGTCCAATTCGTTGTCACCGCCACTTTTGAATGGTGCCTGGTCAAAACGAACACTCTCTTCGCCGAACTTGCTGCGCGCCTCCTCATACACAGCCCTGGCAGCGTCTTTGCTGCTCTGGGCGAAGCTGGCTTCGCCGAGACGTGGCTCATACAGCACCTTGTAATGGTGCCTATCAGCGACTCTTCTCGCTAGCGGGCCAAGATCGCTGTCCGCGCTCTTCGTTGCGCTCGACCAGATATTTGTCCAAACGTCGTCGTCCGTGATGGCGAGGAACTCCTCGGTATTGACAGAAAACCCGTGAGGATAAGCCTTCGTCATGAACTCCACGAGATGAGTATCATAGATGCGACGCACGGGATGATAGTATAGCTGCATGAACATGAAGTATCGCGCCAGAAACAAGGCTTCCGCGCAATAAAGTCCGCCCGAGGTGATCCCGAGCGTGGGGGTATCGTATGCAGGAGCATTGCGCCCTGGGAGAATACGCATGCAGTCAATGAGACGAAGGTGATCGAATCGGCCATATGCCACGCCCGCGTGCAGCGAGTCGCGCAAGAGGTAGTCTATGCGGTCTGCACCGAGAGTATTGCTGACAATGATGTCCGAAAGTATCTGCTCGCGCGGGGTGAAGTCTGTGCCAGACATATTGTCAGGCGGCTTGTACTTGCCTGGTCCGACAGCGAGCTTGCTTACATGCTCTGCGTCGACACAGATCTCCTTCCAAATGCAACGCATCTCTGGGCTTCGAATAAGCTCGATCGTCATACGCTCGTGGTTCCACCCAGCAGGGAGGAGCTTGTCTTCTGCAGCGTGAGAAAAGGGGAGATGCCCAACATCGTGGCACAAAGCCGCCATGCGTAGCACTCGGCGCCAGTAGGCCATGTCGAAGCCGGTGCTGAATAGATCTGCCGCGCGCGGGCAAGCGCGAAGATTCTCCTTGTTGGTCACGACGTCATAAATACGGCTCGCGACTTCCATGACACCAAGGCTGTGCTCAAAGCGTCTGTGTGTAGCGCCTGGGTAAATGAAGTAGGTCAAGGCGAGTTGGTGAATGTGTCGCAGGCGCTGCAGAGGCCGGGAGTCAATTACGCGTCGTTCGTCAGAATCAATTTTTATGAACCCATGTACTGGGTCACGAATCTCATGATCCATGAGAGCCCCCGCGATCGACGAAGAGAGTTAAACCATAGCCTGTCGCATTTTGGAACCGAATTCCAGGTGTCCACCGAACCGGGGCCGGCCCAAACGTATGTCGCGCCGCAGTCACAAGCCGGGCGGCCTGCGCCGATACCCCTGGCGCGAAGCGCG
This sequence comes from uncultured Bdellovibrionales bacterium, assembly GCA_964466695.1. Lineage (GTDB taxonomy): Bacteria > Myxococcota > XYA12-FULL-58-9 > XYA12-FULL-58-9 > JAFGEK01 > CAYXQW01. The sequence goes on along the minus strand of CAYXQW010000240.1, from coordinate 1,765 downwards.
CGCGCTGTATACGAAGGGCCGCGAGGAGATCTCCCGAAATGTCCGAACGCATTCTCAATAAAGCTTGTAAGTCCAAGGTCATGACGGCCGAGGAGGCCGCCGCGTTGATCCCGCACGGCGCCGTGGTCGGCATGAGCGGCTTTACGGGCGCGGGCTACCCCAAGGCCGTCCCGATCGCGCTCGCCAAGCGCGCCCTCGACGAGCGCGTACATGGCCGACCGTTTCGGCTCAGCGTCTTGAGCGGCGCCTCCACCGGCCCCGAGCAAGACACGGCGATGTCGCTCACCTTGGCCACCGCTTTTCGCTTCCCCTATCAGGGCGACCCTCTGACCCGCGAGCGCATCAACCAGGGCGAAATCGAGTATCAAGACATGCACCTCTCGCACGTCGGCACGCTCGTCCGTTACGGCTACTACGGCAAGATCGACTTCGCGGTCATCGAGGTCACCAAGATCCGCGAGGACGGCACGCTCGTCTGCTCCTCCTCTTGCGGCGCGAACAACGTCTACTTGGAGCACGCGAGCAAGATCATCCTCGAGGTCAACCACATGCAAGACGAGCGGCTCGAGGGGATGCACGACATCTACTCGGTCGCCGCGCGGCACGGCGAGCGGCGGCCGATCCCGCTGCTCGCGGCCGACGACCGTATCGGCTCGCCTTATCAGACCATCGACCTCGCTAAGGTGGTCGCCGTCGTCGAGACCAACAACCACGACCGCAACACGCCCTTCAAAGAGCCCGCCGCGATCCACCGACGTATCGCAGAGCACATCCTCGACTTCCTCGACGCCGAGGTGCGCTTCGGCCGCCTGCCAAACTGCCTCACCCCGCTGCAGTCCGGCGTCGGCAACATCGCGAACGCCGTGCTCGTCGGGCTCAACGAGGGCCACTTCGAGAACATGACGAGCTACACCGAGGTCATCCAGGACGGCATGCTCGACCTGCTCGACTCGGGCAAATTGCGCGTCGCCTCGGCCACGGCGTTCTCGGTCTCGCCGTGCGGGCAGGAGCGCTTCAACAAGAACATCGAGCGCTATCGCAAGCAGATCATCTTGCGTCCGCAAGAGATCGCCAACAGCCCCGAGATCATCCGCCGCCTCGGCTGCATCGCCATGAACGGCTTCGTCGAGGCCGACATCTACGGCCACGTAAACTCCACCCACATCATCGGCAAGGGTATCGAGAACGGCATCGGCGGCTCGGGTGACTTCGCTCGCAACTCGGCCTACACCATCTTCATGGCGCCCTCTTTGGCCAAGGGCGGCAAGATCTCGTCGATCGTGCCCTTCGCCACGCACATCGATCACACCGAGCACGACGTCTCGGCGATCGTCACCGAGCACGGGCTCGCGGACCTCCGCGGCAAGAGCCCCAAGCAGCGGGCGAAGGAGATCATCGAGAAGTGCGCCGCGCCCGAGTTCCAACCGCTGCTCACAGACTACTTGAAGCGCGCCTCGGCAAACCCCAGCGCCGGCCGCCAGTCCCCCCACTCGTTCGACGAGGCCTTCTCCTTCCACACACGCTATCTCAAGACCGGCAGCATGTTGCCTTGAGCTGGAGCTCCTCATGCAAAAGCGCAGACTCGGAGTAAACGTCGACCACGTAGCCACCTTGCGCCAGGCGCGGCGCACCTCCTACCCCGACCCCGTCACCGCGGCGGCCATGGCCGAGCTCGCCGGCGCGCATCAGATCACGATGCACCTGCGCGAGGACCGCCGGCACATGCAAGACCGCGACCTCAAGATCTTGCGCGACACGGTGCAGA
>CAYXQW010000239.1:0-5053 GCA_964466695.1 uncultured Bdellovibrionales bacterium | reverse complement strand
CTTGCTCCCGAGCCTGAGCTTGCTCCCGAGCCTGAGCTTGCTCCCGAGCCTGAGCCCCTTGGCGAGGCGCGCCCGGCGTTAGAGATCCCGAAGGACTATGTGCCGGCGCGCGAGAGCGAACATGAGCTCTATCGCGTCAGCGTGCCTAAGTTCGAGGGGCCGCTCGACCTGTTGTTGTTCCTCATTCGCCGGCACGCGGTGGATATCTTCGATATCCCCGTGGCCTTCATCTGCTCGCGTTATCTCGAGTGCCTCAAGGTCATGGAGGACCTCAACCTCGATGTCGCCGCCGAGTTCCTCGCGATGGCGGCGGAGCTGCTCTATCTCAAGTCCAGGATGCTCTTGCCCAAGCCCGCCGAGGTCGAAGAGGATCAAGAGGAGGTCGATCCGCGCGCCGAGCTCGTCCGCCGGTTGCTCGAGTATCAGAAATATAAAGAGGCGGCCGCGGGGCTCGCCGCGTTGACGAGACGCGACCGTGATACCTTCGGCCGCGCCCCCGAGCCGACCCCGCCTCCCGCAGAGCAAGCACCGCTCGTCGAGGTCGGTCTCTTCGCCTTGGTCGAGGCCTTCGACGCCATGCTCTTGCGGCAAAAGCCCGAGGTCCGTCATCGCGTCATGGTCGAGGCGGTCTCGGTGCGCCAGCGCATGAAATCCCTCGTCGGCGTCTTCGCCGAGCAGCGCAGCATGCCCTTCGTCGCGCTCTTCGGCGAGTCGGTGCAGCGTATCGATATCGTCGTGAGTTTTCTGTCCATCCTCGAGATGACCCGCCTCGGGTTGTTGAGGGTCTACCAATCCCTAACGGGAGAGCTTCACCTCGAGGCCCGTTTCAGCGCTCCCGAGCAAGCCTACGAGCTGCTTTCGGGGGCGAACGTCACTATAGATCAGCACGCCGAGTCGGAGCTTAAGCTCGGCGAAGAGCCCGCTTCGTGAGGTAGCCCCATGCAACGAGGAGAGATCACCCACGCCATCGAGGCCATCGTGTTCGCGGCCGCAGAGCCTGTAGGCCTCGGTGAGCTCAAGAAGATCTTCACCCGCCTGTTCGTGGGTGAAGACGAGGAGCGTCGCGCGGCGCTCCTTTCCGACGTCAAGGAGTCCTTCGCCGAGCTCGCCGCGCGGGCGGGAGACCCCGACGACGCGAGCGGCTTTGTGCTCACGCGGGTCGCCGAGGGGCTCACCTATCGCTCGAACCCACGCTACGCTTTCGTCTTGCGCGCGATGCGCGAGGAGAAGCCGCAGCGCCTCTCGCAGGCCGCGCTCGAGACGCTCGCCATCGTCGCGTATCGGCAGCCGGTGACCAAGCCCGAGGTGGACGACATCCGCGGCGTGGACAGCGGCGGCACGCTGCGCGCGTTGCTCGACCGCTCGCTCGTCCGCATCATCGGCAAGAAAGACGAGCCGGGCAGGCCGCTCCTCTATGGCACCACGAAGGAGTTCTTGAGCTTCTTCAACCTGGCCAACCTGACAGGGCTCCCGACGTTGCGGGAGTTTCACGAGCTCTCGCCCGACTCGCACGAGGAGCTCGAGAGCTTCGACGAGCAGCAGCCGAGCTTGCGCGACTTGAGTCATCAAGCCACCAAGTTGCGGCTCGGCGAGGAGCCTGCCATAGCCGTGCTCGATGAGGCGCTGGCGCAGCTCGCGGTGACCGACAGCGCGACCAAAGACGTCTTTCGTGCGCAGGGGATAAGCTTCGGTGAGGAGCCGGCGAGCGCTACTGCTACGCCGGCCGCGGAGGCGACTGCGACTGGCGAGGATTCTGGCGAGACACCATGAAAAAAGTTCGATTGCAGAAGATCCTCGCGCAGGCCGGTATCGCCTCGCGGCGCGCGGCCGAGGAGTACATTACGAGCGGGCGTGTGCGCATAAACGGCGCGTTGATAACAGAGCTCGGGGCGAAGGCCGATCCTGCCCATGACCGCATCGAGGTCGCGGGGCACGGCATCATCAAGGCCGAGCCCCTCGTGTACGTGGCCCTGCACAAACCCTTGCACGTGGTGAGCACGGTGCGCGATCCCGAGGGGCGACCCACGGTGTTGCAGGTGCTCGAGAAGAGCCGTGCCGTCGGCCCGCGCCGCTTCGAGGGCGAGCTGCCCAGGCTCTATCCCGTGGGCCGGCTCGACTTCGACGCCGAGGGGTTGATCTTGCTCACCAACGACGGCGAGCTGGCCGAGCTCCTCACCCACCCGTCATATCGTGTGCCGCGCACATACATGGTGAAGGTGCGCGGCCACCCGAGCGAGCACGCGCTCGCCAGGCTGTGCCGCGGGGTGCGGTTGCCGACGCCCAAAGGCGGCCTCGGCCGCGTGACGGCGCCCGCCGAGGCGCGGCTCGTAAAGCGCGGCGCCTCCAACGCCTGGATCGAGCTCACGCTCTTCGAGGGGCGCAATCATCAAGTCAAAAGGATGTGCGAGGCGATCGGGCACTTCGTCGTGCGCTTGATCCGCACCGATCACGGCGAGGTCGCGCTCGGCGAGCTGCCGCCGGGGGCCTGGCGCTTTCTGACGGCGGTCGAGGTGAAGAAGCTCAAGGGTTGGGCGAGCGCCAAGATCTCTCGTCGCTGATCCGCGCGCGGCTTGTCGCTTCACCCTCGAGATTTTGCTAGATTCAGCGGACATCCTTTCGGCGAAAGACTTGGGGCGTGTCATGTCCGAGAAGCTACGCAAGCTAAAAGACGAGGCTACAAAGCTCTTGCAAAAGGGCAAGCTGGACAAGGCCCTCGAGAGTTATCGCGAGGTGCTCGGCATCGATCCCGGTGACATCACCGCCCTCTTGAAGATAGGCGACATTCTCCGCAAGCTCGATCGCGGGTCCGAGGCGATCGAGGCCTACGGCAAGGTCGCCGAGACCTACGCCAACGACGGCTTCTTGTTGAAGGCGATCGCTGCTTGCAAGTTGGTCCTCGAGATCGACGCCGGTCACACCTCGACGCAGAAGATGCTCGCCGATCTCTACGCCAAGAAGATCGGCCGTGCCGCGCCGCCGCCCGCCGCGCCGCCGCCTTTGCCGAGGCGCGACGAGCTCACCGAGCTTGGCGACGAGGATGTGGTCCTCATCGAAGACGAGCCGCCGCCCCCTGCCGAGCTGCCGCTCATCCCCTTGTTCTCCGACCTCTCGAAGAACGCGTTCATCAAGCTCATGGAGCAGATGAGCATGCGCTCGGTGTTGCCCGAGGAGACGGTTATCCGCGAGGGCGAGCTTGGTGACTCGATGTTCATCGTGTCGAGCGGGCGGGTGAAGGTGACCAAGACCTCGGAGACTGGTTCCGAGCTCGTGCTCGCGCACTTGGAGGAGGGCGCCTTCTTCGGCGAGATGGCCTTGCTCGGCGAGGCGCCACGCTCGGCGAGCGTGATCGCCGTCGAGGAGACTGTCCTGTTCGAGGTCTCACGCGCGGTGCTGGCCGAGGTCATAAAGAGCTATCCGTCGGTGGCGGGCATCATCATGCGCTTCTATCGGCAGCGGCTCTTGTCCAACCTCATGGCGACCTCGGCGGTCTTCCGCGTCCTCGACGCGGAGCAGCGCAAGAGCCTGATCGAGAAGTTCAAGAGCCGCGAGGTGTCCGCCAACGAGAAGCTGCTCGACGAGGGCACCACGGGCGATGGTCTTTATGTGCTGCTCTCGGGCAAGGTGGAGGTCTCGAAGAAGGTCGATGGCAAGCGCACGGTGCTCGCGCACTTGCGCGAGGGAGATGTCTTCGGCGAGCGCTCCTTGCTCAAGCAGCAGCCGGTCGGCGCGAGCGTACGGACGCTGCGTAAATCGATCATCCTCAAGCTGCCGCGGCGCTCGTTCGTCGAGGTGGCCTCCACGCACCCGCAGCTTTTGGCCCTGATAAGCGACCTCTCGCATGAGCGCGAGAAGACCAACGAGGCCATCTTGGCCGGCAAGCTGCACTTCTCGGACGAAGGCCTGGTCGTAGTTTGAGCGCGCCCGTGCTCCCGCCGCCGAAGCGGCCGCCGTGTGGTAGCTTCAAGGTCGGTCACTTCTTGCCGCCCGCAGAGGTCGCCCCCCCCGCGCGCGAAGTCGAGCTCGGTGAAGCGGTGGCGTTCGAGGATCGCCTCGCCGCGCGTGAGCATGTCCCGCGTCATTACCCTGTCGCCCATGAGGTCGCGGCCTTTCCCGTAGAAGAGCCGGAGTTCGAGATCGATTTTACGGAAGAGGGGGGGGGCGCCGCGCGACCGCCGGTAGGGGCCGTGGCCACGGTGCGCCCGTCTGTCGGGCGCGCGACGGAGCCTTTGCCAAAGCTCGAAGAGCTGCTCGCGAGCACGGCCGAGGATCTGACGCTGGTGAACGAGCCCGATGGCGGGGTGGCCTTCGAGATCATCATCCGCGATGAGGTCTTCTCGGAGCTCGTCTGTCGGGTAGCGGTGCGTGATCATCGTGTCACCGCGATCTTCAAGGTCGGTGATATGAACCTTCGCCGTTTGCTCGAAGCCGAGACCGGGCGGCTGCGCGCCTCGCTCAGTGAGCGAGGGCTCATGGTCGATGAGATCGAGGTGTGCTCGGATTAGCTATCTCTCCTTGCACGGGGCCGGCAAGATCCAGCTCTTCGGTGCGTAGATCGAGCTCGCCGCTGTGCGCCGTCACCGAGAGCCCGCTCATCTCCAAGGAGATGGGGCCTTCTATCTCTACTTTGTTTGTGGCGCCGTCGTAGCGCGTGATCCCGCCCTTGATGGTGCCGCCGGAGCTCGTGGTGATCTCCACGCTCGCGAAGGTTGCCTTCTCCTCGGCAAAGAAGAGCTCGCCGCTCGGTGCGCGCAAGAGCATCGTGCGCTGATCTTGGTCCTTGCGATAGTGGTCGATGCGGATATTCGTGGCCGAGGCATGCTCGAGATCACCCGTCGCGCGCTCCGCGATGCCCAAAAAGCGCGCGCCGTCTCCGCGCTGCTCCTCTATGCGGAGCTGCTCGAAGACGAACTGTTGCTCGGGGGTGAGGGCGGCCTCGACGTCGAGGCCCTTTTTGCCGCACCCGTAAAGGACGATGGCCAAAGCGGCGGCGGCGTACTTTTGGGCTGCAAGCATGGGCGTAGATTGTGTAATACAGGAAGCGGGCGGCAGGCGA
>CAYXQW010000238.1:4681-5054 GCA_964466695.1 uncultured Bdellovibrionales bacterium | reverse complement strand
GACCACATCGAGCGCCGCGTAGCGCGGCAACTTCTCACGCAGCTCGTAGGCAGCCCGGAGCTTCGGCAACGCGACCTCGCGCACCTTCGCGGCCAGGTCCTGATCGACCACCGCCGGCGTCGCCTGACGCTTGGCCTTGCCGGCCACGCGCGTCATCTCGTCTTGGAGATCGAGGATCTTCTGCGCCTCGGCGTGCGCGAAGAACAAGGCGTCGATCACCTCATCCTCGCCGATCTCCTTGCCGCCGCCCTCCACCATGACGATGGCGTCGCGGCTGCAAGAGACGAAGATATCGAGCTCGGCGCGCTCACGGTCTTCGAAGGGAGGGTTGATGACCAGCTTGCCGTCGAGCCTGGCGACCCGCAAGCCGGCG
>CAYXQW010000238.1:499-4671 GCA_964466695.1 uncultured Bdellovibrionales bacterium | reverse complement strand
CAACCCGAGCGCCAAAGATGTGCCGCACATGGCGAGGGTGTCGGCGGGGTGCTTGGGATCGGCCGAGAACACCGTCGCGATGACCTGCGTCTCGCACGCCCAACCCTCGGCGAAGAGCGGCCTTATCGAGCGATCGATGAGCCGCGAGGTGAGCGTCTCGTCGTCGCGCGGCTTGCCTTCGCGCTTGAAAAATCCGCCCGGGATGCGCCCCGCCGCGGACATCTTCTCTTGATAATCTACCGTGAGAGGCAAAAAGCTCATGCCTGCCCGCGGCTCTCTCGCGGCGTTGGCCGTGACCAGGACCACGGTGCCCCCCGCCTTGATCACCACCGAGCCGGATGACTGCTTGGCGAGCTTGCCGGTCTCGAACGTGACGACCGCATCGCCTATCTGCACGGTTCTCTCGATAACGCTCATCGAACTTTTCTCTCTCGTTGGAATGTCTACTTACGCAGACCCAGCGCCTGAATGAGCTTGAGATAACGCTCGACGCTCTTGCTCTTTAAGTACGACAACAAGCTCTTGCGCTGCGAGACGAGCATCAAAAGCCCGCGGCGGCTGTGGTGGTCTTTCTTGTGGATCTTGAAGTGCTCGGTGAGCTCGTTGATGCGCTCGGTGAGCAGCGCTACCTGCACCTCGGGTGAGCCCGTGTCGCCGTCGTGGGTCTTGTACTTCTCGATGACTTCAATCTTTTTGGCAGTAGCCAACGCCATGATGTACCTCGTTGTTGGGGGTGACGCGCTCATCCCCGGCGTGGTGGAGATGGCGCCATGCGAAGCGCCAAGTATGGTATCGCAGGAGAACAGTCAAGCGCTTGCATGTAGGCGGGCCAATGCCCACAATGGCTCGTCATGTCACTCTCCACCGACGGCCCGTGCCTCGTGGCCATAGAGGGGCACGCCGGCCCCGGGCTCCTCGATACCGCGAGGAGGATCCAAAAGACCGTGCAAAGCCGCTTCCCGGGCCGACAGGCCATCGTGCTCGCGGCGCTCCCGAGCGAGGGCGAGGCGCTGCTCGTAACGCCGGAAGAAGCCTCGCAAAGCGCGACCACGGCGCCCCCCCTGCAACCCGGCGCCGCCCAGAGCGCCATCCCCGGCAAGACGAGCGTCATGGGTGCCCTGTTGCGCGAGGGCGTGGCGCGTAACGCCGCGGTCTCGGCTCTGGTCTCGGCGGTGCCGCGCGAGGAAGGCGATAGCTGGCTTACCACCATGCTCACCCCCATCCTCGACGGCAGCTTCGACTACGCCTGCCCTGCCTACCTGCGCCACCGCACCGAAGCCGCCATCACCACTGGCATCCTCTACCCGCTCACCCGGACCATCTTCGGCTTCGATCTCCGCCAGCCCTTGGGCGGCGAGGCCGCCATCGCCCTCCCTCTGGCAAAGCGTCTGCTGGGCGACCCGGATTGGCGGCGAGACCGCGCCCACGCAGGCTCCGACGCCTGGGTGATCGCTAAGGTCTTACAGAGCGGCGCGCGCCTCTGTCAGACCTGGCTCGGCGCTTGGCCTCGCCCCGAGGGACCCGCCGAAGAGCTGAGCCAAACCCTCGCTCGTGCCTTGAGCTTGTTCTTTCGCGAGATGGAGCGCCACGCCGAGCACTGGCAACGCCTCGGCGCGAAGGTGCGTGCCGTGCCCGCCTTCGGCGCCACGGGCTTCGCCCAAGGCGACTTCCCGCGCCTGCCCATACCACGCCTCATCGAGGCGTTCCGGCTCGGCCTGCGCGAGCTCGCCCCCGTCTGGGGCCTCGTCTTGTCGCCCACCACCCTGCTCGCCTTGCAGCGCCTCGCCGCCTCGCCAAACGAGCACTTCCGCATCGGCGACGGGTTGTGGGCGCGCGCCGTCTACGACTTCGCCGTGGCGCACATGGCCCGCGTCATGGAGAGACACCAGCTCCTCCTCTCCCTGACGCCGCTCTATCTCGGGTGGCTCGCGGGCTTCGCCGCCGCCACGGAGACGATCGACGAAGATGGCGTGAGCGCGCGCATCCAGGAAATCTGCGCGGCCTTCGGTCGCGAGAAGCAATACCTCATCTCGCGCTGGCGCTGGCCCGACAACTTCAACCCATAAGGAGGTCGCAACATGTGGGAGCGCACACAGATCTTATTCCTCGCAGCCCTCGAACGCGTGACGCACACCGCGGCGGAGCTCTTGCCGAGCGTCTTCGCCATGTCGATCATCATCGTGATCACCGTGCCGCTCGCCTTCTTTGCGCGCCTGGTCGTTCGACGCATCTGCACGCGCGTCGATCTCGATCACAAGCTCCGCGAGTGGGGCATGACTCAGCCCGCCGCGAGCGGACAAACTCCGCCCTCGCAGCTCATCGCCAAGGTGATCTCGACGACCGTGCTCGTCCTCGGCCTCTTGCTCGGTCTCAGCGCGCTCGACACCACCGCCACCAACATCCTGGCCGTAAAGCTCATCGACTATGTGCCCCACCTCCTCTTGGGGTTTTTGATCTTGGGCGCGGGGCTCGCCGCCTCACGGGCCGCCGAGCGTCGCGTCCTCATCGGCGCCGTCAACATGGGGCTGCAATCGGCGCGCATGCTCGGGCTCGGGGTGCGCTGGCTCGTGGTCATCCTCGCCTCGGCCATGGCCCTGCAACAGATCGGCCTCGGCGGCTCGATCCTCTCCACGCTCTTCACCCTATTGTTCGGCGGCATCGTGCTCGCACTGGCGCTCGCCGTCGGGCTCGGCGCCAAGGACGTGGTAGCGCGCTCGCTCGAAAAGCGCGTGGGCGCGGGCGACAACTCGACCGCGGAGCAAAAAGACACGGCTTCCCAAGATAACCTCCACCACCTCTAGATCACATGCCCCGACCACGCCCCGAAGAGCTCCGCGACGAGATAGCCCGCCTGCCCGAGGCTTTTTGGCAGAGCCAACGCTGGTACGGCGCCAAGGGCCGCGCGCTCGCGGGCGTACGCGTGATCGCGTGGGGGCGGCTCGACACCGAGCTAGCCATCGCGGCCATCGCCGAGCTCGGCTACGCCGAAGGCCCGCCCGAGCGCTACTTCGTCTTGCTCGCGATGCAAAGCGAGGACCTCGCCATCACCGACGGGCTCGCCTGCGAGGAGGTGCGCCAGGCCTTGCTCGTCATGCTCGCGCGCGGGAGCGTCCTAAGCCTCGATCACGGGGAGATCGTGTTTCGGCCCGAGCCGAAGCTTTGCGCCCTCGCCTCGCGCCCTCTCGCAGGCCGCCTGCTCGCGGCGGAGCAGAGCAACAGCGCGCTCATCTACGACGACCAAGTCTTTTTGAAGATCTATCGTCGCGTCGTCGAAGGTCAAAACCCGGACATCGAGGTCTCACGCTTCCTCACCGTGCGCGCGGGCTTTAGGCGCTCGCCCACCATGCTCGGCAGCATCGTCTACCGCGACCCGGCTGGCTGCGAGCACGCGCTCGGTCTCGCGCAAGCCTTCGTAAAGACGCGCGGCAACGCCTGGGAGATCCTCTCGCGCGACGACCCGCGCGGAGCTTCGGAGCGGGCGCGCTCCTTGCCGCACGAGCTCGGCGAGCTGACCGCCGAGCTGCACCTCGCCTTGGCGAGCCAGAAGGACGAGCCCGACTTCACCCCGAGGCCCATCGACCCGCACACGGTGGGCGAGTGGCGTGACGCCATCGCGCGATCGGCCGCGCGCGCGCGCGCAGAGCTTCTCGCGCGCGGCGAAGATCCGAGCCTCGCCTGGGAGACCATACCCGAGCGCCTCGCCGCGCTCGATGAGCTCGGGAGCGCGGGGGTCGTGATGACCCGCGTCCACGGCGATTACCACCTCGGGCAGGTGCTCGTCACCGACGACGGGCTCTTGGTTACCGACTTCGAGGGCGAGCCCTTGCGCTCGCTCGCCGAGCGGCGCGCCCTGCACACGCCGCTCAAAGATGTCGCCGGCATGCTCCGCTCGCTCGACTACGCCGCGCACGCGCGAGGCGCCGACGAGGCTTGGCTAGACGAGGCGCGGCGCGCGTTTTTGCGAAGCTACCTCACGAAGACCGCCGGCGCGCCTTTCCTCCCGAAGGCCGAGGAGATCACGACCCGCGCGCTCGCGGTGCTCGAGCTCGAGAAGCTCCTCTACGAGCTCTCTTACGAGCTCGGCAACCGCCCCGACTGGGCGGGCATCCCGCTTATGGGGCTTCGCCGGCTGCTCGTGCGTCAAGTGTCGAAGCGCAGCTCGAACCAATAGA
>CAYXQW010000238.1:0-489 GCA_964466695.1 uncultured Bdellovibrionales bacterium | reverse complement strand
CGTAGCCCGCGAGCGTGAGGAAGTAGGGCAGCTCGCCGATGCGCGGGAAGGGCGTGTAGCCGAGCATCTCGATGGGGACAGCGCCGTTGAGCTCGCGCAGATCGAGCTCGGCGGGCTGCGCGTGCCGCGAGAGGTTGGCCACGCAGAGGATGATGTCGTTCTCGGAGCGCCTGATGTACGCCAGCACCTTCTGGTTCGCGATGGGCAGAAACTCCATGCTGCCGCGGCCGAAGACCCGAAACTGCTTGCGCAGCCGGATCATGTTGCGCATCCAGTGCCAGAGCGAGGAGCTGTCGCGCCTCTGCGCGGCGACGTTGACCGTGGCCACGCCGTAGACCGGATCGCTGATGGGCGCGGAGTAGAACGAAGACAGCGGCGCGGTGGAAAACCCCGCGCCAGGCTCACCCGTCCACTGCATCGGGCTGCGCACCCCGTCGCGGTCTTGGCGCAAGATGTCGTCGCCCATACCGATCTCGTCGCCGTAGTAGA
>CAYXQW010000237.1:0-5059 GCA_964466695.1 uncultured Bdellovibrionales bacterium | reverse complement strand
CGACTGGCACCTGCGGCGCCCGGACTGAGCATGGGCCGCCCTCGCCCCGTCCCGCCCGCCGTCCGCGCCGCGCTGCTCGCCACCACGCTGCTTGCCGCGGCCTGCTCGACCACACCGCCCTCCGCACCCGATGCCGGCGCCGAGCAAGGTGTCCAGGTATCGGTTGTGGCATCCGTTCCCGCGAGCGCTACCTTCCAGATTACGTCGCTGGTTACGGATAAGGCCCAAAGCTCGTCTTGATCGAGCGTGAGCCCAATGTGATCGTCGGTGGGGTGTACGACCCAGATCGCGCGCATGTGAACAACGAGCTTGTTTGTTGCGATGGCGCGGATGCTCTTTACGTAAAAGCTGCCGAGCGTGATATCACTCGTGTTGAGGGTTACCCCCCCGAGCAGCGTCTGCAATGTCGCTATTGGAGGCGAAGGTAGCTCGAGCTTGCGCAACACACCGAGAGGCGACAGATGCTGCGAATCGACCAAGAGAATTCGCTTGTCGCCATTGGCGCTACGACCATTGTCGAGCACCGCCGCCGTGGGCACCGACGCCACGAGCGGCCGCGAGCTGACCATCGCCGCGCGTAACGAAAAATGGTTGGTGGTGTAGGTGATGGTTCGCGTGAGCGTGTTGACCACCCATTGTGTCGCGGGCTCCATTACCCAGCCGACCGGATCGAGTCGATACGCGCGGACATCCTCGTCAAAACCCTCTGCGAGCGAGCTCAAGGTGTAGGGAAGCGTTACGAGCATGGTGCTGCCGCTTGGCAGCTCATCAACGCCAGCTTGCAGATCGACTGTGGGGCCAGCGGGGGCCAAGCCAGCCGGCACAGCCGTTCCAGAGGCTCCTTCACTGATCGCCGGTACAATCCCGAGCGCGCTTGGAACTTGGACAAGAGCGCCGGCAACTGCGCTGTTGGGCGCCGCCTGTATAACAATGGCATCGATATCAACATGCACCGCGCAAACTGTGGTATTTGCGAGCGTGCGATCGGGCACCATGAGTTGTAGCGAGTGGCTGCCAGCGCTCATCGCCAAAGGACACGACAAGCCGGCCGACCGATCTCCCGAGGTTCCCGTGCAGCCCATTTCTAACCCGTCGACCAACACTCTGACGCCATCACCGAAGACTCCGGCGGTGACATCTCGATAGCGTACTTCGAGCCGTGGGCTCATCGTCGAATCTACGGCGACAACAGCGTCCGGCGCAGGATCGGCGCATGGTATCGCTACCCCATTGAGACTGAGGCTCGTAACCTCGGGGCCTTTGAGCTTGCGCGTGACCGTGACAACAAGGGTGGTTGCGTGACCTAAGGCATCCGTAGCAATGAGGGTAATGGGGTTCGCGCCGACTACGAGCGGTACCTGGGCAGAGAAGGCATTGCCCACCATAGCTACGCCTTGGTTGTTGATCTGCATCGTAACGCTCGTGGCATCACTCACACGTCCGAGAATTGGCACGACATCCGTGGTTACCACGCTCGCATCTGGGTTGGGATCGAGAGTGATGGTGGGAGGACTGCGATCTACGAGCGCCTCCGTGCTAGCGGTGCCGATATTACCAGCGCGGTCTGTCACCACCGCATGGAACAGCCAAGCGCCCTCATCCAAAGGATAGGTACCCGTGCAAACTGTCTGTGCGACCCCATCGGGTCCTGATGGACTGCAGTTGAGGACTCCCGTGAGCAAAAGCTCGTTCGCTTCGAGAGAGATAGACGTATAGACAAGCCCGCTCGATGGATCGCTGAAGGTGATTTCGATCGGCACCTCGGCATCGCCGGTGATAGGCGGCGGTTGACTCCAAGTGATGGTTGGAGGCGTGGTGTCAACGACAAAATCCTCGCGCTGCTCTGAATAGTTGCCTACCTGGTCTTGGACGCTGATTGTCAGCGTATGGGCGCCGTCCTGGATGCCCGTGATGGTCCCCGTGACGCCATCGAGGTCGATTGTGACGAGCCCGGTGACATCGATGCCATCGAGAGTCACTTGCCCGGAGGCTAGATCGAGCCCGCTCGCGAAGTGATGCACGCGCGGGTCGTCCCACGTAGCGCTGATATCAACGGCATTGATGGCGAAGATGCCGTTTTGCGTGGGCGCGTCGATAAAAACGACCGGCGGCGTACTATCGACGGCGATGACTTGATAAGCGGTCGCGAGATAGTCTTCTGTCGCCCGATAGGCTCCAAGCTCACCTGTGAGTCGCGTCAGGGCACGATAGAAGTAGAAACCATCGAGCGGCCGCCCATGCCGATCTCGTCCATCCCACGTAACGCTCGGACTAAAAGCGGACGGTGCCAACGCGGGCATCTCAAATGAAAGCTCGCGGATCTCTCGACATGTATGCGGGTCGACGATGCTGAATTCGCCGCGCACCTCATGCCTGTAATGACCGTAGGGGCGGGTTTCAAACCTGCCCGGGTCAACGGTGCCCTGCACCGAAAGCGTCGTCTCACCGGATAGTCCTGAGAGCACCACCGGCTCGGCGGACAAGTCGAACAACTCAAGAGCGCGCGAGCGCACGGGAGCATGCGGCCAAAGCGTCCCGCCCGCGCGCACGGTGACATCGAGATATCCTTGCCCCGGCGACACGAGACGGTGTGACGTCACCTTGTGCGCGCTCACATGAAGAGGACAGAGCAGCCACGCCGCAGCAAACAACAACTTGATAGCGGACTTCGAGAACACACCACGGCGCAAACCAAATGCAGGCAAGAACGACAGCACGGCTTACTCCATACCCCGTATCCGCGCCGAGACCCCCATGCCTCGGGCGGCCGCCACGAGTTTATTGGCGAGGGGGCATGATGGCCGACCGCTACGATCGCTGTCAACGTAAATTCCCGACCAAGGTGTGATCCAAACCCGTCGGCAGGCGCTCCCTCACGGTCGCGCTACTGTATGACGCCGTCGTTCTGGGGATGCTCGCCTCGGGCATGAGTGGCGCTCCTCATAAGGCCTTATTTTATGGGCCTTCGCGAACATTCTCGCGGTTCCTTGACCTCGATGCCTTCGAGGAGCATCACGAGCTCGGCCGCGTCGACCGCTGTTACAGCGCCACGAGCGGCACCGCCGCGCCGTCTCTCAACACCGCCACCTGGTTACGACCGTTGGCCTTGGCGAAGTAGAGGGCGCGGTCGGCAGCGCCGAGCAACGCGCGGCCGCTGTCGGCACCTGACGTGCCCACGCCAGCCACCCCGGCCGACAACGTTATGATGCAGGGACTGCCCTCGTCGCCGAGATCGCTCTTTGCTACCTTGGTGCGCAGGCGCTCGGCGACGAAGATGGCGTCCTGCAAGCGCGTGTGCGGCAAGAGCAGCGCGAACTCGTCGCCTCCATAGCGGACGGCGAAGTCCACGTTGCGCACGCCGCACTGGAGCACCGCGCCGAAGCGCTTGAGGACGCGGCTGCCGAAGAGGTGGTCATGCCCGTCGTTGACGAGCTTGAAGCGATCGATGTCGATCATCACCACCACGAGCTCTTCGTGGTGGCGACCGGCGCGGCGGAACTCCTCCTCGAGCCTCCCGAACAAGAAGCGCTGATTATAAAGGCCGGTGACGTCATCAGTGATCGAGAGCTGCTCGAGGCGGTTATTGGCATCGACGAGCTGGCGCGTGCGCTCGAGGACTTGCTGCTCGAGGTTCTTGTTCATCGCCTCGATCTGCTGATTGGCCTGCGTGAGCGACTCGAGCAGGCGCCGGTTCTCGAGGAGGATGCGCCGCTTCTCGAGCGCGCGACCGATCTTGCCGACCACCTCCTCGAGCGAGTCGAAGGGCTTTACGAGGTAATCGTAGACCCCCGCTCCGACGGCGGTGACCACGCTGTCGAAGTCGGCGTAGGCGGTCATGAGGATGACATCGACGTCGGGGCGCAGGGCCTTGAGGTCTTTCAAGAGCTCCAGCCCAGAGATGCCGGGGAGGTTCTTGTCGGTGATGACGAGGTCGAAGCTCTCCGCGTCGAAGCGGACACGGGCCTCCTCGCCGTTGACCGCCAGCTCGACCTCGTGACCCTGACGCGGCAAGAGCTCGCGAAAGAGCGCACCCACCACAGGGTCATCCTCGACCACGAGGATGCGACAGCCGGAGGCGGCGGAGGTCAAGAAGCCCTCTCTTTCATAGCCGAAAAAGTTACACGACCAAGACTTACTAACAAATCATACCAGAGACGCGAGTCTCGTGCTCACCTTGACCGCAACTTGGGTGCGTGCGAAACCAATCGCCAACCCGAGGCGAAAGGACTAGACGCATGTCCAAGTGGACCTTCACCTGTTGGTCGTGTCTGCAACCGACCGAGATGGAAGACAAGGTAAAGCGTAACGACGAGTGCCCCCACTGTCGCACCGACATGCACTCTTGCAAGAACTGCCAGTACTACGACCCCGGCGCGCACAACGAGTGCAAGGAGACCATCGCCGAGTATGTCCCGGACAAGTCCCGCGCCAACTTCTGCGGCATGTATCGACCGTACGAGGGTGAGCGCGAGTCGCCGGTGGACGTCGGCGAGGCCAAGGCCAAGCTCGAAGCCTTATTCAAAAAGTAACAGTACCGCGACCGTCAGGGAGCAACCACCTAGCTCCCATGATCAAGCCGCTCCCTGACGGTGCGGTACTGACTAATCTCAGCCCTCTTCGGCTACTGCCTGCGCCAGGGCCAACCGCGCCACGGGCACGCGGTAGGGAGAGCAGCTAACGTAGTTCATGCCTTGACGATGGCAGAACTTGACGCTCTCGGGCTCGCCGCCGTGCTCGCCGCAGATACCGACCTTCAAGTCCTTCTTGGTCTTACGGCCGCGCTTGATGCCGATCTCCACGAGCTCGCCTACGCCCTTTTGATCGAGCACCTGGAAGGGATCGTCGCTGAGCAGCTTCTTCTCCAGATAGTCGGGCACGAACCCGCCCACGTCGTCACGCGAGAAGCCAAAGGACATCTGCGTGAGATCGTTGGTGCCGAAGGAGAAGAACTCGGCGACCTCGGCGATCTCGTTCGCGAGCAAGGCCGCGCGCGGGATCTCGATCATGGTGCCCACGAGATAGTCGAGCTTCTTGAGACCGTACTTCTTGATCACCTCGG
>CAYXQW010000236.1:200-5073 GCA_964466695.1 uncultured Bdellovibrionales bacterium | reverse complement strand
CTCGACGGGCGCGGCTTGTGTAACCTCGAGCGTTCTCCCGCGTCCCTGAGGAGGGGTCCGAAGGAGCCCGTCTCGAAGGGCGCGGCTTGTGTAACCTCGAGCGTTCTCCCGCGTCCCTGAGGAGGGCTCCGAAGGAGCCCGTCTCGAAGGGCGCGTGCAACCTAGAGCCTAGGGCCTGAGCGGCACGTCGAGCTTGGTGAACTTCGCGCGCAGCTCGCGCGGCGATACGGCCTCGAAGTGCCACCACTCGTTCCTTATCGCGCGAAAGCCGCCGCCCTCCACCATGGCCCGCCGCAAGAGCAGGCGGTTTTCTAGTTGCGCAAAGGTAAGCTCGCCCTTCGCCAAGAACTTTTGCTCGTGGCGCGGCGAGGCCATCGGGCCCAGGAAGTCGAACGGGGTGCCCATGTCGAGCTCTTCGCCGTCGCGGCTGAGCGTCGCGTCTACGGCGAGGCCGTAGTTGTGCACCGAGCCCGTCTTGCCGTCGGGGTTTGCGACGTAGCTCGCCATAGGCGTGCCGCGCACCGCCTCCCACATGACGCGCTGGACGCTCTCTGGCCGGTAGCAGTCCATGAGCATCAAGACATGGCCGCGGGCGTGCTCGTCGAGCCAGGCCTGCGCGCGTTGCAGCTTGGCGAAGGCCTCCTTATGGAGCAGGCAGCGGGCCGCGGGGTAGAGCGTTCGGCCGGTGAAGTTATCGGGGGTGGCGTAGCGTATATCGAGCACGAGCTTTGGGGCCGCCTCGCCCACGTCCACGAGCACGGGCGCGCCTGCCGCGAGCCCGAGGGCCGTCACCAAGGCAGGCCACATGTTCCACCAACTTGGCATACCAGGACCACACCGCAGTCGTCGTAAGGGTCGTCGTTGATGATCACCGTATTGTTGGGACTCATTAACCCCGAGCAGCCGGAGGTCGGTTTGTAGCAATTTTGTCGCCAGACCGCGTTGCCGGGCGGCGCTCGCGAGCATGTCGCGGCTTTGTTCTCGCAGCCGCCGCCGCCGTTGCAGGCGGCCTTGGTTTCCGCGGCGTAATAACACAGGGGGTTATCGAGGCCGTCGTTGGTGAGGTCAAAGATGCCGGCATGATAAGGCCCCCCGCCCAAGGAGCTTTGGCACGGGTGGATCGTAGTGCAGTCGCCGAAGAAATCCGCGCCCGGTGGCTGGAATCCCGGGCTGTAAGGCGCCGTGCCCGCGCAGCTCGTCTCGTCGGCGGGGAGGGTGCAGGGGCCCTGCGGGAGGGGCTCTTCGGCGGGGATGCCGCCAGGCTGTGCGCAGGCGTCGCTTGGGGCTACGCAGGCGCCATTCGCGTCGCAGGTGCCGGCGACGACGGCGCTCGCGCGGTCGTAGCAGCGGCCGTCGATGGGGCCGTAGCGGATGCCTGGCGGGCAGGGGACGGTCATCGTGGCGCAGTCGCCGTACGGGTCTTCGCCCGGGGTGACTTTTGTGCAGGTGCCGAGCGCGCCCGGCGCGTCGCAGCGCTCGCAGAGGCCGCACGCGGCTTGCTTGCAGCAGACGCCGTGGACGCACTGGCCGTTCTTGCAGTTGGCGTTGCTCTCGCAGGCCCCGCCGAGGGCGTTCTCGCACAGGCCCGAGGGGCCGCAGATCGCGTCTTTGGGGCAGTCGCCGTAGGGGTCGGCGCCGACGATGGGGTCCCAGACGGGGCCGGATGGGGTCCCGCAGGTGCCGGAGCGGAGCGTCTGGCAAGGCGGGCGCGTGGCGAATTCGCCGACCGCGCGGGTGTTTGAGTAGTAGTCGTTGCAGTCCTCGAGCATGGGGTCTACGCCCGGGA
Organism: uncultured Bdellovibrionales bacterium; assembly: GCA_964466695.1. Classification (GTDB taxonomy): domain Bacteria; phylum Myxococcota; class XYA12-FULL-58-9; order XYA12-FULL-58-9; family JAFGEK01; genus CAYXQW01. Next base: position 3,287 of record CAYXQW010000236.1, on the reverse strand, counting down.
GGAGGTGCGTGTTTTTGCTCGCGTCTTCGGGGGCGGGCGAGAAGGTGCTGCCGCAGATGGTGTAGCCGTCGCCGTCCTTGTCGAAGTAGGGCTCCTCGTCGTAGAGGCCGTCGCAGTCGTTGTCCTTGCCGTCGCACTGGTCGCGGCCCTCGGCGAAGCCCATGCCCGGGGCCTCGGCGCGTTGCGGCAGGCGGTCGCCCTCGCAGGGCCCCCACGCCCCGTCGCCGCCGCAACGTTGGCGGCCGTAGGGGAGGCCGTCTACTGGGTTTTGGCACTCGCCCTTGGCGAGGGCCGTGGCCAGGTCGCCCACGAGCCCGCGGTGGCAGACGCGTTCGGCGCCCGCGGGGCAGGGGCTGCCCTCGTCCACCGTGCCGTCGCAGTCGTCGTCGATGCCGTTGTCCGGGATCTCGGAGGAGGGCACCCCTCCCGTGCAGGGCTCGAGCTTGCCGTTTATGCAGTAGCGATCTGCGAGGGAGCACGCACCGATGCCGAGCAGGTGGCGCTCGGATTCGGGCAGGTTGGTGCAGGCGATAGGCTCGCCGCGGCCGCAGCGCGGGCACTCGCCCTCGGCCGGCGGGGCTTTTTGGCACAGACCCTCGACGCAGCAGTAGTCCTCGGCGCACTGCGCGTTCTCGTAGCAGAACTCGAGGCAGCGGCCCTCGTGGCAGACGTTCGGGGGCTCGCAGTTGCGGCACTTCTCCGAGCTCGCGTCGCACGCGGCGACGGCGAGGATGCCAAAGAAGATGAGGTCGCGAACGCGCATGGCAGCTCCTGTCGCGCCTTGTATACCAGCGCCGAGGACCATGAGCTAACTACGCGGCAGCGCGCGCGACGGGCTCGTTACTTCGCGGCGAGCTCGCGGAGCTTTTGCAGCTCGCCGATGACGATCTTCTTCGCCATCTTGTTCACGATCCACTTGGGGATCGAGCCGCCCGGGTCGCTGCGGTTCTTGTACTCGGCGAGCGTGTGGCCGCCTTCGGTCGGGCTCAAGACCCAGGAGGCCTCCGAGGCCGGCATGCGCACCACGCCCTTCGGCGAGGGTCGCGCCTCGTCGCTCATAGACTCCCAGACCACGGAGCGCGTCCCGGCGCCGTCGGTCTTGCGGGTCAAGGTCTGGCAGACGTCGCGGTCGGAGACCACGGGCATCTCGTAATAAAGGTAGACCGCGCATTTGTCCGGGACCGCGCACGTTACCTCGCGGCGGATGTCCTCGGGGGTGTGCTCGGGGAGCGTGGCCATCTGCCAGGCCTTCTCGGCGACCTTCTCCACCGCGGCCTTGACCACGCCGATCACGCGATACTCGACGATGTCCGAGCCCTTGGCGGAGCGGCTAAAGAGCGCGTAGCCTTTGTCTTGATCTTCGTCCTCGTCGAGCAGCTCCCACTCGGCGGCGGCGAAGGTCGGGCGTGCAAGCCCCATGACGGCGAGGATCGCGAGCGTTCTTGCATGAAGCATGTTCTCTCCTTTGCGAGCGATGATACCGCCTGAAGCATACCCGCAAGGCGGGCGCGCTTCCCCAAAATCACGGAATGCCATAAGAATGCGCAAAAGACGACCTTGACGACCAGGGTCGTAATCACGGGGTGCAGGGATGCGACAAGACGGCGACTTCGATTACGTGGTCATCGGCGCGGGGCTCGGCGGCGCGATGGCGGCGGCCACGCTGGCGCGGGCAGGGCGGCGGGTCTTGGTGCTCGAGAAGCTCGACCGGGTGGGCGGCAAGTGCAGCACGCGCGAGGTCGCGGGGTCGCGCTTCGTGGTGGGCGCCAACACCTTCGGCGTGCAGGTGAAGCGGCGGCTCGAGGAGCTCGGGGTCCGCATCCCGTGGATCTCGGCGCCCTTTCGTCTCTACGGCGACGGGGCGAACGTCGACTTTCCGCCGCGGCTTACGGCCCTCCGTCCGCTCCGGCGGCTCGGCCTCGGCCTGCCGGAGCTTGTGCGCGCCACCTTTCGCATGTGGCGTGGCTCGCATGCGGGCCGCGCGCAGAGCTACCAGGCGCTCGTCGAGCACGCGGTCCGCGACGCCCGAGCCCGCGAGCTCTTCTATATCGAGCCATGGTTTCTCGGCAGCCACCCCGATTGGCTCCCGGCGCACGCCGCGCGCGTCTTCTTCGGTCTTTTCTACGGCTATCATCAGCCGGTCTACCCGGCGGGGGGCTCGGACGCCATCGTTCGCGCCCTCGCCGACAGCGTGCGCGCGCGCGGCGGCGAGGTGCGGTGCGCGGCCAAGGTCGAGGCGATCGCGCTCGAAGGCGGGGTTGCGCGCGGCGTCTTGGTAGATGGCGAGCTCGTGCCCGCGCGCCTCGGGGTCATAAGCAACGCCGAGCTGCAAGAGACGCTCGCCTTGCTCCCAAAGGGGACCGTGCCCGCGCGCCCGGGGTTTCGCACGGGCTACCCCTTCGCGCAGCTCCTCATGAAGCTCGACCGCGCGCGCGCCCCCCGCGCCTTCGCGAGCATGGACGCGGGCAGCATCACCACGCACGTGCTCTTCGACGCTCCCATCGGGGCCTCGCTCGACGCGCTCGGCGAGGGGCGGATCCTCACACCGCCGGTCATCAACCTGGTCGCAAGCGACGCCAAGGCTCAGGCGCTCGGCGACGACCCGCCACCCGTGGTGGCCTTGCACGCGGCGACCTTGTGGCCGTGGCGCGAGAGCGCACCTCTAGACCTCGAGCGCCTGGCGGCGACGGTGATCGAGCGCATCGACGCGCGTTTTGAGGGCTTTGCGCGCGCGCTCGTGTGGCACGAGTGGATGACCCCGGAGAAGTTCGCAGGGAGCTTCGGGTTTTCGAGCTGCCCATCGCCGATGCTCGACACTCCGTCTTGGCGCAAGGGGCCGCGCCACATCGGCCCCGCGCGGCTTGTCTGCGTCGGCACCACGGTAGCGCCGCCGGGCTGGCACACCGGGGCGGCGATCGAGTCGGGTCGCCTCGGCGCGCGCGAGCTTTTAGCGCTTGCTCGTTAGGAGCACGATGATTCATCTTCCATTCCATGACTCGTGCGTCGCGACCATCTGCCGTAGCTTTCTCCGCGCGCGGTCTCGCTGAGGTGCCGGTGGCCTCGCGGGCGTTGTCCGCGAGGAAGGAG
>CAYXQW010000236.1:0-190 GCA_964466695.1 uncultured Bdellovibrionales bacterium | reverse complement strand
TCGCGGCCAGGGAGGATGCGATCGAGACTTTGCTCGACGTAGACTGGCTCTGGTTACCAGAGGCGCCGCCGAGCCTCGCGCGCGTTGTCCGCGCGGAAGGAGTGTTGCTCTATGACAGTTGCGCCCTCTAAGCTCGCCAATCTTCGCACGGCGTTTCATCGTCTGGAGGCTTTCCTCGCCGAGCCGGTCG
>CAYXQW010000235.1:0-5084 GCA_964466695.1 uncultured Bdellovibrionales bacterium | reverse complement strand
GCTTCGGCGACCGGCTCTTCCTCGCGTGCGACAAACAGCGCGAGTCGCCGCGCTTTCGCCAGTTCTTCAAGGAGGCGGTGTCGGTGTTCGTGCGGCGCGCGCTCGGTCGGCAGGTGGCGATGGTGAAGGCGTGGCTCGAGGTCAAAGACCCCGTGCTCGACGAGCACCGCGCCGCGCTCACCCAATGGTCCACCGCGGTCGGCGCGGCGCTTAGCCAGAGTGACGCCGTGGCCATGGCGCGGGGCAAGGCGTGGGTGGCGCGCGAGGCGCTCGCGGCCGATCTCACCTCTGCCCGCGACGGTTTGTACGATGCCCTACGCGCCCGCGCGCGCGAGCGCGGCTTGGGCCGCGAGTGGGCCTCTGTGTTCTTCCGCACCGAGTCATCACGGGCGACGGTGGGGAGCGATGGCGAGACTTTGAGCGAAGCACAAGCGTAGCTAGTTCTCGGCGCGCGGCGGCTGTTCGGAGGGCGCCGCGCGCTAGCTGCCGTTGATCTCTGGCGCTGGTGCCAGACACCGCTAATCCGGGTTTTCCTGGCCGCTCGTTACGTCGTTTCCTTGGGCCTTCCGACACTAACCTTGGTAATGCGCGGACGCACGAACAGCTCGGCAACATCAACACCTAACGCAGCCGCTACGCGCAAAATGGTATCGAGACGTAAGTTGCGTGCCCCCTGTTCAATCTTGGCATAGCTTCGCGGCTCCATGCGAAGAGCATGCGCCACCGCCTCTTGCGTCAGTCCGCGCGCGCGACGCAGCTCTGACACGCGTAGTCCAACGCGTTTCTGGAGAGTCTTTGCGTCGGTTGCCATGGTGATCTTCGCGACAATCCGGCGTCTTGCATGTTGCTTAACAGGTGATTATAGTGACTCATTACGATCGGCGATACCCACGCTGGAGGGTGATGTGACGATCTACACGACTCGCGACGACCTTCACACGTACGACCCAGTTGATTTGCGTCGACTGCTTGCCGAGCAAGAGACCGTGGTGACGCGAGCGATTCATGCGTTTGAGCTTGCCGCAACGACACTACGACGAGTGCATGTCAGTGACGAGCCCCATCGCACAGCGGCCGAGCTACGCGCAGCGGTTGTGATCACCTTGAATGCAATTTTGGGGATCAACGAGCTAACGGGCTGCTTCGAAATGGCAGCCCACATGGATGCAATCAGTTTGCTCGATAGATGACTGGTGCTGGTGCTGGTGCCAGACACCGCTAATCCGCCTGACTTACACGGCAGGAGCGAGATATCTTGGGGGCCAGGCGTCGGGGGGTACGTAACGAGTGTGTTACTGATCATCCGAACTCGTCACGTGGAACCGCACCGACATGAAAAACCTCATCGTTCGCATCCTGGGGAATGACATCCCCGTCCTCCACAGCGCGGAGCAGACGATCCGGAACCTGACCTTCACGCTCGAGAACGAGGGTGAGTTTGAGGACACCCACAAGCTCTACGTCCTAAACCGCATCGCGGATCTCGAGAAGAAGGCGGCCCTCACCAGGCTCCTCGACGCGCACCACGCCCGGTATCTCGACGTTCCGTTCGAGTTCACGGAGATCCAGAGGATTCCCCCGATCGGCCGCGACATCGAGGACCTGATACGAAGCTGTGACGGGCTGACGTACACCGAGGTCGGCGCGGAGCGCAGGGCCACGATCGCGAACGCATTCCTGGGCCACAGCATCTACCTCATCAACATCAATGCCTGCAGGAACCGCTGCATCGAGTACGGGAAGTCGGCAGGGTACGAGTGGACGTTCGTGCTGGACTCGAACAGCTTCTTCACGAGGCGACACTTCCAGGAGATCGCGGCGAGCGTCCGCGAGGACACGGAGTACCTGAGCATCCCGCAGGTGGCTCTGTCGGACGGCCCCTTGCGGAACGAGGACGTCTTGATGGTCCCGGACCGGCTCGAGCGGCTGCCGCTGCGCGAGCATCAGCTCGCGTTCCGGCGGACGTCGGCGCTGGTGTTCAATGAGCGGATCCCATACGGGCTCATGGACAAGGCGGAGTTGCTGAACGCGCTCGGCGTGCCCGGCGAGTGGGCGGGCTGGAGCGACATCGAGCTCATCGGGGTCAAGCAGCGGCCGTGCGCGGGGGCGAGGTTCGAGGTGCTCTCCAGGGTCGTTCGGCTGCAGCCGTTTAGCGCCTCGAACACTCCGGCCAGCAGCTGGTCGCGGCGGCTCGTGGGCGTGCTGGCGCTCTACAGGCAGCTGCGGCCCGCGTTCGGGTGACGGGCGGGATCGGATCGCGGGTTTATCGGTGTCTGGCACCCCTGACACCCCCGTGCGAGCTGCGGAATCTGCAGCTTACACCTGCGGTTTCCGCGCTCGTCGTGGTTTCCGTGTCGATAAAGCTCAATCATTTCGGCATCAGCGTCGTTGGTATCGCTCTTGCAATGAACCTCCTCGTAGTCTTCATCTCAAGGAGGATGATCATGAGAAAGCATGTTCCAGTTTTGTTTGGTGTCGTCGCCATCTTGCTCGCGGCGCTGCCCGCCGACGCGCGTGGTCCTGGTAAAGCGGGCCGCGGGCATTGCGGCGGCGCGGGCTTCGGGATCGGTCCGAGGATGCAGGCCGAGCTCGGCCTTACGCAAGAGCAGCAAAAGCAGATCACGGCTCTGCAAGAGAAGCATTGGCAGGAGGCCGCCGCGCAGCACGAGCAGGTTCGTGTAAAGCACGAGGAGCTCGCCGCGTTGTGGCGCACTGACAAGCCCGACCGCGCGGCCATCCACGCGAAGCTCGCGGAGATCGACACGATCCGCGAGGGCTTGCGCGCCGCCGCGGTGGATCTCAAGCTCGCCGTGCACGCGCTTTTGACCCCCGAGCAGCGCGCCAAGGCCGAGCTCGGCCGTGGTTGCGGCTTCGGTGGAGGCCAAGGCCGTGGAGGCTGCCCGTTCGCCGATGGCGAAGACCGTGGCCCGAAGGGTCGTGGCAGAGCGCTCTGAGTTGCAAGCGACGTCCTCCGGGCGGCCCATGAGGGTTGCTCGGAGGACGGCGATCATAGATAGCGAGAGGAGCCATGTCCAAGGATAGCTCGCGTTCGCGTTTGCTCTCCCGCCTAGGGATGCTCGCGACTACCTTGGCCATGGGGGCGGCGCTCATCGTGAGCAGCGTCATCAGCTACCTCGGCGTGCGCGACGCCTCGCGCTCGCTGCTCGAGGCGCGGTCCTTCGACCTCGCCATGGCCTTGCACCGCGAGCTGCGCTTCGGCGGGCAAGACGGCCTCGCGGCGCTGCACGCCGAGCTTGCGCCGCAAGGCGTGCGTTACCTGGCGATCATGGGCGAGCGCGGGCGCCTCCTCGCGTCTTTTGGAACCTCCACTTGCGCGGCCGAGGTCATACCGCCCCCGCCGCGCGGCCCGCTCCCTGTGCGCTGGCAAGCCCACGGCGAGGTGGTGCGCGTCGCGATCGATCTCTGCGGCAGAGGTCGACACCATGCGCCGCGGCTCGGCTGCGGGCAAGGCGTCGGCCGGCTCGGCGTCATCGAGTTCGAGCCCAAGGAGGTAAACGGCGTCCTCGCCCGCGCGCTCTTGACGCTCGTCATGAGCGTGCTCACGGCGAGCCTGCTCGTCGCGTTCGCCTTCATCGCTTGGCGCAAGACCCTCTACGCCGCGCGGCTCGGTCAGGCTCTGGCGCGCGACCAGCGCTTGAAGATGCTCGGGCAGATGTCGGCCACGCTCTCGCATGAGCTCCGTAACCCCCTCACGGCTTTGAAGGGGCACGCCCAGCTCGTGCTCGAGAAGCTCGGCCAAGAGGACGCCGCGCGGCGCGGCACCGAGCGTGTCCTCGCCGAGGCGCTGCGGCTCGAGGCCCTGGCCGATCAGGTGCTCGACCTCGCCCGCTTCGGGACGGTGAGCGCGAAAAGCGAGAGCGTGCGCGCGACGATCGAGGCGGCGCTCGCGGCGTTGGACGAGCACCACGCAAGCCTCACGGTAGACGACGAGGTCGCGACCTGGAGCTTCGACCGGCCGCGCATCGAGCAGCTCCTCGCAAACCTCATCAAGAACGCGCGCCAGGCCTCGCCGCCCGGGGCCGAGATCGAGATCGCCGCGCGGCGCGCGGCGCGCGGCTTATCGATCGAGGTCCGCGACTTCGGCGGGGGGATCAATGCCGGAGACGAGGCGCGCATCTTCGAGCCCTTCTACACGCGCCGCGTTCAAGGCACGGGGCTCGGCCTCGCCATCGCCAAGCAGATAGCCGAGGCCCACGGCGGCGACATCGAGGCTGCAAACCACCCCGAAGGAGGTGCCATGTTTCAGGTGACCCTGCCCCCGGGCGGCGACACATGAACCGCGTGCTCGTGGTCGACGACGAGGAGGGTGTGCGAAGCTTCATCGCCGAGGCGCTCGCAGGGAAGGACCTTTCGGTTACCACGGCGGCCGACGGCGAGGAGGCGGCGGCCTTGCTCGATAAGCGGAGCTTCCACCTCGTCATCACCGATCTCAAGATGCCGCGGCTCGACGGCATGGCCTTGCTCAAAAAGCTTCGCGCCGAGGCGCCCGAGACCGAGGTGATCGTGCTCACCGCCTACGGCACGGTGGAGAGCGCCGTCGCGGCGATGAAGCTCGGCGCGCTCGATTACCTCACCAAGCCTATCGGTAGCCCCGAGGAGCTGCGCCTGATCGTGGCCCGCGCGCTCGAGACGCGCGCATTGCGACAAGAGCGCGCCGTGCGCCGCCGCGTCGAGGTTAAAAGCTCGGACTTCATCGCCGAGGATCCGGCGATGCGCACAGCGTGGGAGCAGCTCTTGCGCGTCGCGGCCACCGAGGCCACCGTGCTCCTTCTCGGCGAGAGCGGCACGGGCAAGGAGGTCGCCGCCCGCGCGGTGCACGCGCACAGCCCCCGCAAGGATGGCCCCTTCATCGCGGTCAACTGCGCCGCCATCACCGAGACCTTGCTCGAGAGCGAGATCTTCGGCCACGAGAAGGGCGCCTTCACCGGCGCCAACGAGGCGCGTCGCGGCCGCTTCGAGCTCGCCGACGGCGGCACGCTCTTTCTCGACGAGGTAGGCGAGCTCGATATGAAGCTCCAGGCCAAGCTCCTGCGCGTGCTCGAGCAGCAGAGCTTCGAGCGCGT
>CAYXQW010000234.1:0-5150 GCA_964466695.1 uncultured Bdellovibrionales bacterium | reverse complement strand
ATGAGCTGGGACGGCCAGAACCTGCGACGGCTGACCGATAGCTGGGGTCAGGACGTCTCGCCGTCGTGGAGCGCGGACGGCAAGCACCTGGCCTTCGTGAGCTCCCGCTCGGGTCATCCCCACATCTACATCATGAGCCCCGACGGGGGCGACGTGCGCCGGCTCACCTTTCAAGGCAACTACAACCAGGAGCCGAAGTGGTCGCCGCGCCAAGACGGCCAGATCGTCTTCACCGCGCGCGATGAGCGGCTCAAGTTCGACATCTTCATGGTGCACCCGGAGACCGGCGAGATCACGCGCCTGACCCAGGACGACGGCAACAACGAGAGCCCTTCCTTCTCGCCCGATGGTCACCAGATCGCGTTCGTCTCGACGCGCCCCCCGGGATCGAGCCGCAAGCTCATGGTTATGGACGTCGACGGCCACAACCAGCGACGTATTTCGTTCGACAGCGGAGACTACGAGACGCCGGCATGGGGTCCGCGGACCCGCTGACGATACCAAACTAAAAGGAGAGAAAAATGAATCAGTACGCTCATCAGCTCACAAGCGATCGCCTCAATACGAACGCGCAGTCCGCGGCGGTCGCAGCCTTCATGGGCACGGTGTACCGCTACATGGCGGCCGGGCTCGGGGTCACGGCCGTGACCGCCTACTACGTCGCGAGCACCCCCGCGATCCTCGAGGTCGTCCTCGGCAACAGCATAGTCTTCTACGGCCTGCTCATCGCGCAGCTCGTGATGGTGGTGGCCTTCTCCAAGATCGCGCAAAGCGCCACGACCGCCGTGGCGGCGGCGGCGTTCCTCGGCTACGCGGCGCTCACCGGGCTCACCTTCTCGGTGATCTTCATCGTCTACACCGCGAGCTCCATCGCGCAGACCTTCTTCATCACGGCCGGGGCCTTCGCCGCCTTGTCGCTCTACGGCTCGATCACCAAGCGCGACTTGAGCGCCATGGGCCGCTTCATGTTCGTCGGCCTCATCGGGCTCATCATCGCCTCGGTGGCGAACATCTTCCTTGCGAGCCCCGCCATCTACTGGATCTCCACCTACGCCGGGGTGCTCATCTTCGCGGGGCTCACCGCATACGAGAATCAGAAGCTGCGCGCCATGTTCACCGAGCGTGGCGCCGGCGGCAACCTCGCCTTGCAAGGCGCGCTCGTCTTCTACCTCGACTTCATCAACCTCTTCCTCATGTTGCTGCGCATCTTCGGCGGCCGCCGAGACTGAGCTCGACGCGCTGACCACGATGAGCCTGTTAAAGATCGAAGACCTCTCGGTCTCCTTTTGCGAAGAGCGCGTGGTCGACGGCGTCTCCTTCGCGCTCGATCGCGGCGAGAAGCTCGCGCTCGTGGGCGAGTCGGGCTCGGGCAAGACGGTGACCGCCCTCTCCATCTTGCGGCTCTTAGAGAACGCGCGGCTCGGCGGCGGGATCTCCTTCGACGGCGCGGACGTACTGGCGATGAGGCCGGCGGCGCTACGTGCGCTCCGTGGCGGCGACTGCGCGATGATCTTCCAAGAGCCGATGACCGCGCTCAACCCGGTGCTGACCGTGGGGGCGCAAATCATCGAGGCGCTGCAAGAGCACCGCGGCCTCGACGCGCGCGCGGCGCGGGCCCAGGCGATCGCGGCGCTGCATAAAGTCGGGGTGCTCGAGCCCGAGCGGCGCGTCGACAGCTACGCGCACCAGCTCTCGGGCGGCCAGCGCCAGCGGGCCATGATCGCCATGGCCCTCGCGTGCGAGCCGAAGCTGCTCATCGCCGACGAGCCCACGACCGCGCTCGACGTCACCATCCGCTATCAGATCTTGGCCCTGCTCGATGAGCTCGTGCGCGAACGCGACCTCGCGGTGCTCATGATCACCCACGATCTCAACCTCGTGCGGCGCTTCGCCACGCGCGTGCTGGTGATGGAGCGTGGCGTGCTCGTAGAACAAGGCGAGGTCGAGCGCGTGATGCACGAGCCCGCCCATCCCTACACACGACGCCTCATAGACAGCCGCCCGCGGCGCGAGGTGACGGCACCGGGCCGCGAGGAGGTGCTCACGGCGCGCGGGGTGAGGGTCGAGTACCCCATCGCGCGCCCCGGGCTCGCCGGCATCTTTCGCAAGGGCCGCTTCGTCGCGGTTACGGAAGCGACCTTCGAACTCCGCACGGGCGCGACGCTCGGCGTCATCGGCGAGTCGGGCTCGGGCAAGACCTCGCTCGGCCTCGCGCTCCTAGACCTCGCCAAGTTCACGGGCGAGGTGTCGATCGAGGGGCGCTCCTGGCGCAGCCTCGGGCGCGCCGAGCAGCGCGCCCTGCGGCAGAAAGTCCAGGTAGTCTTTCAAGACCCGTTCTCGTCGCTCTCACCGCGGCTCACCATCGAGCAGATCGTGGGCGAGGGTCTGACCATTCACGCTCCAAAGCTCGATGCCGCCGCGCGTCGCGCCCGCGTCGTCGCGGCGCTCGCCGACGTGGGGCTCGGCGATGGCCCCGCGCTCGAGCTTTTGCTGCCGCGTTACCCGCACGAGTTCTCCGGCGGTCAGCGCCAGCGCATCGCCATCGCCCGCGCGCTCATCGTTGAGCCGCGCCTCGTGGTGCTCGACGAGCCCACGAGCTCCCTCGACGTCACCATCGCGCAGCAAGTGCTGAGCCTGCTCGCGCGGTTGCAGCGCAAGTACGGGCTCGCCTACGTGCTCGTCACGCACGACATTGAGGTCGTGCGGGCCATGGCGCACGAGGTGATGGTGATGAAGGACGGCCGGGTAGTGGAGCTAGGCCCGATCGAGCAGGTGCTCACGACGCCGCGCTCGCCCTATACGCGCGAGCTTGTGGCCTCTTAAAAATCGATGTTGTCTCGCGCCTCGGCCGGCACCACGCCCGAGATCTCGAGCTTACGGCCGTCATAGAGCCAGGCATAGACCGCGAGGTTTTCGAGGACGCGCCGTATGTAGTGCCTGGTCTCGCGGTAGGGGATGCTCTCGACGAACTCATCGAGGGGCATGCCCGCCCGCTCCTTCATCCAAGACTGCATGGCGACGGGCCCCGCGTTATAAGCGCCCACGGCGAGGATGGGGTTGTCGTGAAACTTGTGCAGAAGCTCGGCCACATACCAGGCGCCAAAGCGGATGCTCACCGCGGGTTTGTGCAAGAGCGCCTCGTGAAAATCCTCCACCTGCAACGCCGCGGCGATCTTGCGCGCCGTGATGGGTATGATCTGCATCAGCCCGTGCGCGCTCGCGAACGAACGCGCGCGGCTGTCGAAGCTGCTCTCCTGTCGCATCATCGCCAAGATGAGCCATGGCGAGACCTGAAACTCGCGCGCTGCCTGCCTAACCGCTGGAGAGTAGGCGTACGGGTAGGCGAGGTGCAGATAGCGACGCGGCGCGCGAGAGAGATCCACTCCGAGCAGACGGCGAGATAACTTGTAGGCCGCGCCGAAGTCCTCGAGCTCGTATAAAAGACGCGCCCTCTCATAGGCTACATCCACGGGCTCGGCAGCGGGCGCCGCGGGGAGGGTCACCGCCGCGTCGGCGGCGAGCTCGAAGAGCCAAAGACGCGACAAACGCCGCGTGCGCTCACCTTCGGGGCTTTGCCAAAGCAAGGTCTCCAAGCCGAGCGGTGGCAGCTCGGTCATGGGCGCGACGCCGGCTTCACGCACGAAGCTCGACGCCTCGACGATCCTTACCGAGCCCTGCTTGGCCAAAGCCCGCGCGGCCAGGATGCCGTAGTAGCCGTGGCGCGAGATCGCCACGGCCTCGCGCAAGGCCAGGCGACGGCCCTCCATGTCGCCTTGGTGCTCGGAGGACCGCGCCTGCCAGTACCACGACTGCTGCGCGAGCGTGGTGCCGGGGAAGCGTTGGCGCAGCGCGACGAAGGTCTGCTTCGCGAGCTCAAAGTCGCCGCGGCGATAGGCACCGAAGGCCTGATACCACACGACCTCGCTCGCCATCTTGTCTCGCGGGTAGCGCTCGAGGTAGCGATCGAACAGGGCGTGGGCCCGCACCGTGTCGCCCGCGTAGCTCGCAAGCCAGCCCGCTCGAAACAGCGCCTCGCGACCTTCGTGGCCACGCCGGTCGCGCTCGGCGAGGCGGAGATACACCGCGATGGCGTCATCGTAGCGCTTGGCCGAAGAATACGTGCGCGCGAGCCACTGCTCGAAGCGTGACCGCTCGCGCGCCGGCGCCCCTTCGCCGAGCTTGGCGAACAGCGTAGCCGCGCGATCATAGTCCTCGCGGCGATAGGCGAGCTCGGCCTCGCGCGCTTGGAGATCGGTCCGCGTCACGGCCTTGCCGTCTGGTCGGATCGCACGCAACAACTTCTCGGCCTCGTCGAGAGAGCGGGCCCGCAGCAACACGTCGACCTGCACGAGAAGCTGCGGCGCGGCCACCCTTCTTACGAGCCCCTTTCGCTCGAGCGCGAGAAGGCGCCGCGCGGCCTCGGCGCTCACCGGGCCCTCCGGCCGAAGCTCGGCCAGGTAGCGATAGGCGGCCCCCGCGATGACCCACTGCTTTTGTCGCTCGGCGATGCGCGCGAGGTTCAAGCGCGCCCGCGGCTCGTGCAAAGAGCGTGGCGCGTCCTTGAGCGCGGCCTCGTATGCCGCTCGCGCCTCGGTGAGGCGGCCGAGCTCGAAGAGCGCCTCGGCCATCATGTATCTAGCTTCCTTGCGTAGCGGCGAGGCGGCGTGCTGCGCGACCAGGGCGGCCGCAGCGTCGTACGCCTCACGCCACTCGGCGAGGCGCGCGTGCGCGTGCGCGCGTTGCTGCAAGATGACGTCGGCGACCTCTGGCAACGCGAGCTCTAGCCCAAGGAGCAAGTCACGCGCACGCGCGGCGTCGCCGAGGCCGAGCGCGGCGCGCGCGGCGAGCACACGCGCCTCGAGACCACGCTCATCGCGCCAGCCGCGCTTTAGGCACTCGCCCAAGATCGCGTCCGCCCGCATGAAGTCGCGCGCGGCGAGCGCGTGCAAGGCCGCCTCGAGACCTGCGGTCTCACGCTGCCGAGCGGGCGCTGCATCAGCTCCCGCGAGCACGCTCGCGATCATGAAAGCTACGGCCGTCGACACCACCTTGGGCATCATAGACGCCAGGGACACAGGCTGGCAAAAAGCCGCATGGGTCTGGATCGCCCACGGAGCAGCGTCACCGGGTAGGCAGGGGCTGTAGGCTTG
>CAYXQW010000233.1:0-5157 GCA_964466695.1 uncultured Bdellovibrionales bacterium | reverse complement strand
TTTTCGCGCGCGGCTGCGGTGTCGCCCGTGATCGTGCCCTCGTTGATGATCTCCCTCAGGCCGAACCTCTTCTCGGCGATAGTCTGGACCGAGACGACCATCAAGGTCTGCGCCTCGAGGTCTTGCTCCTTGGTCAAGCTCTCGCGCAACGCCGACAAGTGGCGGGTCTTGCTCTCGGGCAATCTGCTCCAAAGCTGCCTCATCGCGGTCGCGGTCATCCCGCGCACGAGTGGCTCCGGATCTCCCAAGAGACTTTGCTCGAGCAACGCGATGTCGCGCTCTTCCCCCGTCCAGCCGAGCACGACGCAAGCGTAGCGCCGGCAGTCGGCCTCCGTGTGCGCGATCAGGCTCCGCGCGACTACCGGCGCGTGCCGACTTCGCATCAAGCCGAGGATGAGCACGATATCGACGAGCAAGGCCGGGTCTTGCTCGTGCTCGCGGCGCTCGAACAAAAATTTCTCGCCGTCCTCGCCGCGTTTCTTGAATGAGGCCCGCACGCGTAGATAAAGGTCGCGGTTCTCACGCCGCGAGAGGAGCTCGAAGTGATAGCGGATGACCTCCGACTCATTGCTCGACAATAACAAGTCGATAAAATCCATGTGCTCACTAAACTCGGTGGTCTGTGCCGCGACTGCATAGGCTTGCTCCAGAGTTACCACTTCCATACTCTCTCCCGTTCGAGCATTTCTTGCCGAGGCCAAGTAGCGGCCGAGCTCGGGGCTGTAATAGTACTCGAAGGGGACCCGATCCTCGGCGCTATATATGTCAAGTGTCAGGGTCTGACACCGTGGTAGTTCGAGCTTGGATGCGATTGCTCTGGCGTCTGCTGCGGTCAGCATCAGGCTAAAAAGTGAACAACAATCCCTTATTTTCTTCCGTGGCGTCTTTATATAACTCGGTTAGATTGTCGTAAGCTTCCATGAGTTCTTCTCCGCTGAGCTCATAGAGCAGGTCCTTCGCGAGGGGGAGTTTGGCGCTTTGCATCTTGACGCGTAGTCGTCGCAGGCTGTCATGAACTCCCGATATGTCCTCGGCCTGCACAAACCCGGTCCCCATGCGGCCCGGATCGATCTCAAGACCGCCAACTTTTAGCGGTTTCCCGAGCACTGCGCGCTCTGCATCGAGCCCGCGCGGCTTCATCTTGCGCAGGGTCTCCAAGAGCGCATCCCACGCCTCGCCCAACCCCCGATCCTCTTCTGGAAAATAGTAGCAAGTCATGGCGAAGTCGACTGCTTCGAGAATATCCCCCGCACACAGCTCGAGTTCCCATTCTGCCTGGAGAGCTTCGCCGGAGTATGGGGAATGTGCATTGGCCAAGTGTGCGCGCACAAAGTCTTTCAAAGACGCGACATCGTTCTTGGGGATACATACTTCCATAATCGGCAATAACTCGGCCGAGAACAAGCACGTATCGAAGATAAAGGCTTTATGCTCCATAGACATAGGCGCCGCCCCAAAATACACGCCATAACTCGGCACAAGTCAGACGCGAAATAAAGTTAACTCTGTCTTTTTTGCTCGAAGGTCAGGAGGGTCGCCTTGAGCGCCTTTTTGATATCCCCTCTCGCCCCTTTAGTCAAAAGCGGTTTCAGCATGGAGAGCGCGAGTTCCTCGGGCAATCCCCGCGCGAACTCCACGACACATTCTTTTACCAACTCGTCGGTACGCCTCGTGAGCAGATCCTTGCCAGCATCGTGCAGCATTTGCTGCTGCTGCGCGCCGAGCTTCGCGAGCAGATCGGTCTCTTCAGCCACACGAGCGAGAGCCTCTACCGCATCCTCTATCCCTTCATTTCGATCGCTCGCCGACAACGCGCGCACCCACGCGGAACGCTTGAACACGAAATCATCTAAGGCCTTGACCAGTAACTCTACGTCCTCACGCTCGAAAGACAGGCGACTCCCAAATAGGTTGCTTATAAGCAAGCACTTGATGAGCGGCGAATAACTCTCATCATCAAAAGTCAAAAGCGCGGCATGCGCCCCGCCCTCGAGCCTGATCAAGACGGCATCTACAATACCGCGCTCTTCGATCGGCGAAGAGACTGGCCGCTCAGGCAAGCTATCTCGCAAGGCACGCAACGCCGGGATACTTTCTCTGTCGAGGAAGGTCAGCAACCCATATGTCGCGCTGATCCTCGCCTTTTGGAGTTCGTGAGATAAAGCCTCACGCAAACGAGGAGCGAAACGCCGATCGCGCGACTCCTCCATGCCACGGATCAATTCTACCTCGAGATCGTGCCCGGGACGCATGAACGCCGCCTCGAGCTGCTCATCGGTTACAATTACCGACGCGCCTATTTTGTCATAAACTTCGTATGGCATGGATACACTCGACCTTCAGACTCATGATGTCGCTTGAATAATCAACGAGTATCTACCAGGTAAAGTCACTTGGTTTATATGTTTCGGTGGATACATGGTCTCCTGTCTTTGGATCGTAGCGCTCGATCCTTATCTCCTTGGGCTTTTCTCCATAAGCCTTTTCGTAGGCCTCGCAGAAACGGCGCATTTCCTGTTGATCTTTAGCAATTGGTCGATCTTTCGGCTTGTCATCGATAATAACGCCCTTCGGTGGCTTTTGGACAGCGTCAGGACGAGCGACTTGTTTCCTCTTGGACTCTTGACCTGTCTTTTTGTTCTTTCTCCTCGAGACAAGTATGTCGTTGCCATCTTTATCTCGGATGGGTTCGTTGACTAGATCGCAGTCCCCCTTTTTGCGCCTCGCGTCGGCCTTTTCTTTGTGTACCTTCTTACCTACCGCAGTCGCTGAGGTTTCTCCGCTCTTGGCCTGCTTTTTACCTTTGCCACCCTTCTTCGTCCCCTCCTTCTTCGGCTTGGTCTTCTTCTTGTTCTTCGGGTTGAGCGGGCAGTCCTTGCCGTTCGGGCACTTCTTGCCGAGGCCGCGAAGGTCCACCTCGCTCGAGGGGTTGTTAGTGTAAGCGTAGAGGTTCAGGCCGCCCGAGATGCCGTCCGGGTCGCTCTCCAAGTATCGACCGAGCTCGGGGCTGTAGTAGCGAAAGCGGTTATAGTGAAGCCCCGTCTCGGCGTCGAAGAAGTGACCGGGCATCCGCAGCGGCTGGTAGAAGTCGCCGCCCTCCACGACCTCCGCCGTCCCGTACGGCAAGAGCCGCGCCCGCCACACCACCCGCGCCGCGTCGTCCTCCACCCGCTCCGGCGTGCCCAAATGATCTGTGAACAAGTAGTAGCGCGCACCGCTCTCGGGCGCGGCATCCACGCTCGCGTAATCGAGGAACATAAACGGCACGATCGACCGCGCGTCCGCGTAGACGTACACCCGTAGCGACTCGTCCGGCCGCACCTCGGCCGCGAGACGGTCGTCGTGCCAGTAGTACGTGTGCAGCTCGCCGTTTACCGTCTTCGACACGCGGCGGCTCAAGGCGTCGTAGCTCGCGCTCCAAGAAAGCCCCGGGCCCTCTACCCCTACGAGGTGGTCGAGCGCGTCGCGTAGATAGCGCGTGACCGAGCCATCCGCGCCCGTGCGCGAGACGATGTTGCCGCGTGCGTCGTACTCGAGCTCGTCGTGGTTCGCCCAGGCGAGGAGGTTTCCCGCGTGGTAGCTCGCCTGCAAGCCCGGCGCCGCAAGCAGGTTGTCGGCCGCGTCGTACTCGTAGCGCTCCTCGACCCCGTCGGGCCGCGTCGCCTTCGCGAGCCTGTGCGCCGCGTCGTGCTCGTAGCGCACAACGCCGCCCTGGTTGTCCTCGCGCGCGAGGAGGTCGCCCTCACCCGAGTAAGAGAACTTGCGCCGCCAAGACGTGCTCGGCGCCCCCTTGTGGTAGAGCGCCCGCGCGAGAGTGCGCCCCTCGAGGTCGTACTGTGAGACCTCCACCCGGCCGCTCGCGAGCACCCTCTCTACTATCCCCGGGCCGCGGCTTATGAGCTTGTGCTGCTTGCCCCCGGGGTCGGTCACCACCAGCGTCTCGCCGCCTTGGGCCTCGCGCTGCCGCTCGTAGCGCGTCACGAACTTTTCGAGCACCGTCGTCTTGTAGACCCGGCCGAGCAGCGCGTGGTGCAAAGAGCCCTTGCCGTCGCGCTTGTCCTCGAGCACGAGCCCCTCGTCGTCGTGCGCGAAGGTGCACTCGTGCCCCGCGCTCGAGCGCGCCTTGACGATGCGGCCGCCCTCGTCGCGGCTGAGCTTCATGCTGTCGCCGGAGGCCGGCTCCCACCCCGCGTCGAGGTTACCCTTGTCGATGTCGTAGCGGACGAGCAGCGCGCCCTCGCCGTCGCGCTTCTCGATGACGTTGCCCGCCTTGTCGTAGACGTAGCGGTCGCGCACCTTGCCGTTACGGCGGACCTCGATGAGCTGGTCTTTCTGATCGTAGCCGTATTCGCTTCGCGTGCCGCCGGGGTCGGTGATGGCCGTGAGCTTCTCGTAGGGCGAGTGCTCGCGCAGCGTGACCCGACCGAGCGCGTCGGTGGTCTTTGCGAGGAAGTTCCACGAGTCGTGCTCGTGGCGCGTCACGTGGCCGTCGAAGTCCACCTCGAGGCGCAGGTTGCCCTCGGGGTCGAACCCAAAGCGGCGCGTCTTGCCGTCGTGACGCTCCTCGCGGATGGGCAGACCTTGCACGTCGCGCACCGTCACGATCTGACCGCCGCTCTCGTGCTCTACCGCCGCGAACAAAGGCCGCAGCGCCGGCACCACCGCGCGGCGTACCAGGCGCGTATCGGGCATGCGCGCGGGCGCCGCGAACGCCTCGCCGAGCTCCCACTCGA
The DNA here is from genome assembly GCA_964466695.1 of uncultured Bdellovibrionales bacterium. Classification (GTDB taxonomy): domain Bacteria; phylum Myxococcota; class XYA12-FULL-58-9; order XYA12-FULL-58-9; family JAFGEK01; genus CAYXQW01. Next base: position 424 of record CAYXQW010000233.1, on the reverse strand, counting down.
AAGGCGAGCGGCCCTCCTCGTGGTCGAGCGGGTGCGGCGCGCTCGGGTCCTCGGGCAGCGGCAGCTCGTAGCCGAAGGGGTCGATCTTACACACGGCCTGGCCGCGCTCGTCGTACTCGAACGAGGTCTCGTTGCCGTTCGGGTCGAGCTCGACATCGACCCGACCGTCGTCGTCGAGCGTGAACGCCTGCACGCCGTCATCGGGGTCGATGACGTGGATGATGGTGCCCTCGGAGTTGTAGTAGTAACGCCACGCGCCGCCGTCGCTCCGCGTGACGACCGTGAGCCTCTCCTCGGGCTTGTACGCGAGCGACTGCGCCTCGGCGCCGTCCTCGCCGCGCGTATCTATGCAGCGACCCGCGTCGTCATAGACGAACAAGAAGCTGTAGCCGCGACGGTCGGTCTTCTTTTGCACCCGGTGTTG
>CAYXQW010000232.1:867-5210 GCA_964466695.1 uncultured Bdellovibrionales bacterium | reverse complement strand
GATCGCGCGCGCGACCAGAGACTCGGTGGTGGCGAGCTCCTCCTCCGGCTCCGCGGCGAGCGGCTCGGGCTCGGTCAACAAGCCCGCGTTGTCGTGGTCGAGCAGGGTCTCGGGAGGTCCGGGCGCCGCCTCATCCCCGACGCCCTCTCCCTCGCGCGAGGAGATGTCGTAGACCAGGCCCTCGAAGTAGAGCTTGGAGATGAAGTTCATCGCCTCGAGATCGCCCATCTCGCACTCGTCGACCACCTGCATGAGGGGACGCTTGCCGTCGCAGAGCTTGAGGATGCCGTTCACCTCGTCGGGGATCTCGGCGAGCCGCTCGGTGAGCTCCTTGGTATCCACGGCGAAGCGGGTGTCGAGCGGCGGGAGCTGCTCGAGCAGCCTCCCCCACTCGTCGACGCGCCGCATCCCCTCCATGAGCAGACCCTGGCTCGAGAGCTCGATCGTGTCTTGGCGCTCGACCACGCCGAACTCGATCTCAAAGGAGCCGCCGTTCCACACGAGCAGGCGGTAAACCGCGCGCTCGCCGCGCAGGCGGCCGAGCTCGGCGTCGATCACCTTGCCGTTCTTGAAGTAGATGGCCGCGTCCTGCCCGTCGTCGTGGCGGAACTTGATCTTGCCGGTCTTGCGCCCGATCTCGATGGTCTGGATGAGATCGACGACGCCCATGTCCGATAGGTCGCCCGCAAACTTCGAGCGCGGGTCGCGCTTCTCGAGCGACTCCTTCTCCTTCTTCTCGAGCAAAATCTTGATGCGGGTGATGATCTCCTTGATGTAAATCGGCTTGGTCAGATAGTCGTCGACGCCGAGCTCGAGGCCCTTCACCTTGTAGTCGATCGACTTCTGCGCGGTGAGGAAGATGAACGGGATGGCAGCGAGCCGCGGGTCTTGCTTTAGGGCACGGCAGAACTCGAAGCCGTCCATCTCGGGCATCTTGGTGTCGGCGAGGATGAGCTCGGGCGGTGAGATGCGCACCTTCTCGAGGCCGTCGAAGCCGTTGATGGCCGTGGTGACCGAGAAGCCCGCCTTGCGCAGCGACACCTCCATGACCCGCAAGCTCTTGGGGTCGCCGTCAACGAGCAGGAGGTTTTTCTTCGCCATGTCGCAAGAATAAAGAGCGCCGCGCGTACTGCCGGCGCCCCCTCAAATCCAGGATGATAACCTCTCGGCGAGTCTCGCGCACGAGCTCATACGGTGTCAATCGCGCGTGCGGAACTGCAACGGCTATCGTGAGACCCCCGTCAGCCGGCCAAGACCGGCGCGATGGCGTCCATCACGCTCTTTTTCACGGCCTCGTCGGTGAACACGGGGAGGTTCCCTGGCACGTGCGCCGTGGCGATGCCGGCGGCCGACAAAGCCTCGATCGCCGGACGCGCCTTCTGCTCGAACTCGAGGAGGCGGGTGCGGATCTTCTCCTCGGTGTCGTCGGAGCGCAAGATCACGGGGGTGTTGCAGGCGGTGCACTTGCCGTCGGGCGTGGGGGGCTTCCACTCGAGGTGGAACACCTTGCCGCAGCTCTTGTTCGGGCAGATGCGACGGCCCACGGTGCGCGCTACGATCGCCTCGTCGTCGTTGTCCACCACGAGCACGAGGTCGATCTTGGTGCCGGTCTTGGCGAGTAGGGACAACAAGAAGGCCGACTGCTCTACCGTGCGCGGGTAGCCGTCGAGCACCAGGCCCTTGCCCCGCGCGAGCTTGAACGCCGCGGCGAAGAGCAGGTTGGTGATGTCGTCGGGGACGAACTTGCCGTTGTCTACGTACTGGGCAGCCTTGAAGCCGAGCACCGCAGCATCGAGATCGACGCCGCGCGCGGAGGCGACCTCCCGCAAGGCTGCGGCGATGGTCGCATCACTCGCGAAGACGCCGTCTGTAAAGAGCCCCGCGACCTCGACGCCGTCGCGGACCTTGCCGTAGGCACCCAGGTACTCACGGAAGATGTTGCCGGTGGAGAGCTGGGTGAGGCCATACTCGGCCAAGAGCACGTCGATGCGCGGCTGCTTGCCCGCGCCGCTCTTGCCGGCCACGACGATGTTATCGATCTGCATGTGTTCGCTCCTCGCTGAGTTTTACGATGAGCGGGCTTCTACATGCTCGCTTCGCCCGAGGCAATCGCGCTTTCGAGGTGGTTGCGATAGACCCTCGGCACACGCGCGCTGATGCAGGTCAAAACCTCGTGTGGCACCGTGCCCGCCCAAAGGGCGAGCTCTTCGGCGGTGATGCGGGTGCCGCCGTCCTCCCCGAGCAAGATGACCTCGTCGCCGTTCCAGGCGCTATCCCAGCCGAGGTTCACCATGAGCTGATCCATGCAGATGCGCCCGACGACCGGATAGCGCTTGCCCCGAATTATCACCTCGGCCCGGCCCGACATGGCGCGCATGTAGCCGTCGCCGTATCCCACGGCGACCGTCACCACCCGCACCGGGCGCTCGGCCCGCCAGGTGCCCCCGTAACTTATGGCGTGACCTGCATCCACCACCTTGAAGTAGACCACGCGCGACCGCCAGGTGATGGCCGGCCGCACGGCGATGGGGCGCGGCAGCGAAGGCGCCGGGTAGCAGCCGTAGAGCAAGAGCCCCGGACGCACCATGTCGAAGCGCGCCTCGGAAAGCTGCACCACGGCGCCGGAGTTCGCCATGTGACAGAGCGGGCGCGGCAGCGAGCGCCGCTCGTAGAAGGAGACGACCTCCAAGAAGCGCTCGAGCTGCAGCCGAGCCTCAAAGAGATCCTCGGCGTCGGCGCTCGCGAAGTGCGAGAAGAGACCCTCGACCTCGAGGTTGCGGCAGGCGAGCGCGGCCTCGAGCAGGCGCTCGGCGTGGTACCAGTGGATGCCGATACGCTCCATGCCCGTATCCACCTTGAGGTGCACGCGCGCGCGCTTGCCAAGCGCCGCGGCGCACGCCTCGATGGCCGCGAGCTTTTCGAGCGAAGGGGCGGTGAGCGTAAGCTCGTGCTCCAAGAAACGCGGGATCTGCTCGCCCACGATCGCCCCGAGCACCAGGATGGGCGCCCGCACCCCGGCGCGGCGGAGCGCCACACCCTCCTCGAGATAAGCCACCGCGAGGTACCGCGCCCCGAGCGCGTCGAAGTGGCGGCCAAGCTCGACGAGCCCGTGGCCATAAGCGTTGGCCTTGAGGACAGCCATGACGGGCACGCCCGCGTGGGCCATGACCGCTCGATAGTTGGAGGTGATCCGGCCGAGGTCGACCTCGAGCGAGGTCGGTCGTAGCTCGGCATCCATTATCACTCCACGATCTTGTTGAGCGGGAACTCGACCAGCCCCTCGGCCCCGGCGTCCTTGAGCTTGGGCAAGAGATCGCGGACGACCTCCTCGTTGACGATGGTGCTCACCGCGCACCACCCCTCGGCCTTGAGCTTGGAGACGGTGGGGCTCTTGAGGGACGGCAAGAGGCGCTCGACCTCGGCGAGGTTATCCTCGTGCACGTTGAGCATGAGGCCGACCTTGCCGCGGGCGTCGAGCGCCGCGCGAAGGAGCATCGCCAGACAGTCGATCTTGCGCTTCTTCCACGGATCTTCGAGGGCTTCGCGGTTGGCGATGAGCTGCGTCGTCGACTGCATGATCTCATGCACGATGCGCAGGTTGTTGGCCCGCAAGGAGCTGCCCGTCTCGGTGACCTCGACGATGGCGTCAGCGAGGTAGGGAGGCTTCACCTCGGTGGCGCCCCACGAGAACTCGACCTCGGCCTCGATGCCGTGCTCGTCGAGGAAGTTGCGGGTGAGCTCGACCGCCTCGGTGGCGATGCGCTTGCCGGCAAGGTCCTCGATCTCGCGGATGGGAGAGTCCGCGGGGACCGCCACCACCCAGCGCACCGGCCGCCGGAGCTGCTTCGAGTAGACGAGCTCCGCCACCCGCACCACGTCGCGCTTCAAGATCCAATCGAGCCCCGTGATCGCCACGTCGAGCAGGCCGTGCTCGACGTAGCGCGCCATCTCCTGCGAGCGGATGAGCATGCACTCGATCTCGTCGTCGTCGATGGCGGGGAAATAACTGCGGCTCGAGATGGAGACATCGTAGCCGGCCTTGGCGAACAACTGCACCGTCGCTTCTTGCAAGCTGCCCTTCGGCAGCCCGAGCTTGAGCACGCTCACGCCTTGCCTCCGTACATCTCTTCCTTGGTCATCAAGGGCTCGCCCAAGACCTCGAGCGTACCGTCGGCCGCGACCGTGCGGAAAAAGCAGCTCCGGTAGCCCTCGTGGCACGCCGGACCCTTTTGCCGCGCCCGCACCACCACGGTGATATGGGGCAGCTCCGCTGTGGCGCTAAAGCCCTCGGCAAGCTTTGCCGTGAGCAGATACAGCCCCTTGGTATCTGCGTCATAGACGGG
>CAYXQW010000232.1:0-857 GCA_964466695.1 uncultured Bdellovibrionales bacterium | reverse complement strand
GGTCGCAGTCTACGCGCAGCTCGACGAGCTCTTGCATGTTGCCGCTCGTCTCGCCCTTCTTCCAGAGCTTCTGGCGCGAGCGCGAATAATAATGAACGCGGCCCGTCGCGAGCGTGAGGCGGAAGGCCTCCTCGTTCATATAGGCGACCATCAGCACCTCACCGTCGTCGGCGTCTACCGTGACCGCGGTGATGAGCCCCTGGCCCTTCGCGAAGTCTGGGGTGAATTTAGGCTCCATCTTTTAGATACCGTCGGCGACCATCTGGGCCACCATGTCGCCGACCTCGCGCGTGCCCATGCCCATCTTGCCGGCGGCCTGGCTCTTCATCTTCTCCGCGGTGGCCTTCATCATGGCCCGCTCGATGCTGGCTGCGGCCTCGGCCTCGTTCAAGCTGTATTCGAGCATCAGCGCGCCGGCGCCGATGGCCGCCATCGGGTTGATGACGTTCTGCCCGGTGTACTTCGGGGCCGAGCCGCCGATCGGCTCGTACATGGAGACGCCGCCCGGATCGGGGTTGATGTTGCCGCCCGCGGCGATGCCCATGCCGCCCTGGATCATGGCGCCGAGGTCGGTGATGATGTCACCAAAAAGGTTATTGGTGACGATGACGTCATACCACTCGGGGTTCTTGACGAACCACATGCAGCAGGCGTCGACGTGGTTGTAGTCGCGCTTGACGTTCGGGTACTTGGCGCCCATCTCGTGGAAGGCGCGCTCCCAAAGGTCGAACTCGAAGGTGAGGACGTTGGTCTTGCCGACGAGCGTGAGCTGCTTACGCTTGTTGCGTCGCTCGGTGAGCTCGAAGGCGAAGCGCAAGCAGCGATCGCAGCCGGCGCGGGTGCTGACCGAGGTCTGG
>CAYXQW010000231.1:0-5230 GCA_964466695.1 uncultured Bdellovibrionales bacterium | reverse complement strand
TAGCGCGAACGCGCCGAAAAACATTGCCGCAGCAAAGCACCGGAGCCTTCTTTGCGCTCTCTTAAGGGGCGAGTTTTGCCCGATCATGCCATCGATCCCTTGGATTACCCCCGCGCTAACAACCGCAGGCCGTCATCACAAACGAAGATGCGGCGGTACCGCACCAAAACTGCGATAACATATGTTCCGCAATTATGAGGGGAAGTCAAATCATGCTTTTCTCCCACCGCATCACTCATCCTCATACTCATCCTCTTCATCGTCCACGGCGCCGACGGGCTCGGGGATCTCGATCGGCTCGGCTTCCGACTTGGGCTCCGCCCGTACCGCGTGAGGTTTAGGTGCGACCACAGGCGCAGGCACCGTAGCCTGCGGTGACTCGAGGCGGCGCAAGACCTCGGCGTCGATGAGCGGGATCACGAGCGTCATCCCCACCTCGAGACTGTCGGAGCTCTGCAGCGTGCCCTGGTTAGCCTGTTGGATCACACCGTAGGCGTCGGCGCGCCCCAGGGTGCTTGCGGCGATGCGCGCGAGAGTATCCCCGGGCTTTACGACATAGGTCATGGTGCGCGGGAGGCGCACGGCGGTGCCCGCGGCCAGAGGTACGCCCGCATCGCCGAGCCCAGGGTTCGCGGTGGTCAACAAGGCCGCGTGCTCGGCTTGCCCAAAGAGCTCTACGGCGAGCTCGCGCAACGATTGCTCCTTTGTGAGTCGATGCACGAGATTCTGCTCATCCGAGACGATCCCGGCTTCGCCCTTGGCGCCTTGTGGTGCGGGCGTCTTGGTCGCAGGAGACGACTCCACCGCGCGTATCGCGGCGTCTGGCACCTGTGGACTCGTGCCGAGCCCGAAGATCATCACCGCCAAGACGATCACGACCAAAAACATCACCACTGCCACGACAATCTGTTTCGTGCGACGGCCGCGCCGCAACGCCGAAAGCTGGGTCTGCGTATCACGTACGGGCGGCGAGAAGGACGCGACAGGGGGCGCGGGCGGCGCCTCGGTCATATAAGCGGCCACGGCCGGGGAGACCTGCTCCGCGGTTTGCGCGATAGAAGGCGGCGCGAGGGTGACCACAGATGGCGGGGAAGCCTCTTGGGGGCCGCCTCGCTCGCGCCAGATCAGCCAGTCGATATAACGCTCAGCCTCGAGCAGCGCCTCGGCCGAAAGCTGGCTCGTCTTCGCCACGAGTCGCTTACCGACCTCTTCTTGAGCCGAAATCGCCGGGCCTGGCGCAGGCGCATACGCAGAGATCAAAGGCGACGCCACAGTAGCGCTCGAAGCGCCCACGCCCACCAGCAACACGGCGTTGCCAATCGTTATCTGGTCGCCGTGCGCGAGCTTCACCTTCGTTATGCGCTTGCCGTTGACGAACGTCCCGGCCTCGGCGCCCATATCGACGAGCATGGCGTGCGTCGTCGATAGCTCGATGATGGCGTGGATGCGCGCCGCCAGAGGATCATCAATCCTCACTTGCGCCGAGCTCAAACGTCCCATGCGCACCAGGCGTTGATTCTCGCTCGCAAACTCGTAATGCTCGAGCGGCACACCACCGCTGTATAAATCGAGCCCGACGACAATACCCATACACGACCTCGCTGCGTTCATCGACTCGCCGACCGCGTCGCAAATTCAAGCCTTCTCAGCCGGCCAGGTCAAGCCGCTATCGCGCGCGTAAGGCGCACGACGAGCACCCACAATCCCAAAAAGCTCGCGACCGCGAGCAACAAGAGGAGCGCCGCGGGGACGAAGATCACGACGCGCGCGAGGCTCATCCCACACAGCGCTCCGATAACAGCGAGCACGAGGAGCAACGAGATCCCGAGCGTAAAACCCCCGAGCGCCGAGCGCAGATCCGGCCTGCTCGGCGCCATGTGACACGCGACAGCGATCGCTAGATAAAGATACAAGGGTAGCCACGCGTTGCGCGCCTGCCATATCTCGCGCGCCACGCGCATCGCCATGGCGAAGGCCGAGGCTACCTGCGCCCGCGGCGCCGCGGCGCTCGCCACCTCGAGCTCCCACATCTCGCGCCACGCGAAACCTGGGGCCATCTTGGCACAGAGCCAGGCGAGCACGGCGCCGCCCGCCAAGATCGGCGCGATGCCGATCCAGAAGTTGCCGAAAAGCTGCCAGGTCGAGCGCTTGCTGTGAGCGTGATGGACGTAACCGAGGGTACCCGTGCGCGGATCGGGGTCGAACAAGCTCCAGTTGACGACGCGATGACCGAATAGCTTCGCCACGAAGAGATGACTGAGCTCGTGCAGCGGCACCCCGATCCATCCCGTGACCAAGACACCCCGCCAACCCCAATGGCGCGCCACCACGCGGCTCGCGGTGCGCTCGCAAAGATGCAGCGCCACCACGACCCCCGTAAGACAAAGCGCGACGAAGACCACGGCGAAGAGGTTTGTCGCCAGCAACTCTCTCATGACGGCAGGGTCGCGCGAGACCTTCGGCAAAGCAATTTCCTCGCGCGCGCGAGGAATGGGGTGACCGATTCTGACTGATCGGGTACGCTATGCGAGATGTATAAAATCGCGCACTGCCTGATAATCTCCGTGGCCCTCTCTGCCTGTAACGATCGCGCGACGCGAACCGTCAACCCGACCGAGGTCGAAGAACCGCCACGCTGGCGCTTCGAACGCCTCGAGCACGGCCTCGGCGACCTCACATTGACCTCGCTCTGGGCTCGCAGCGACGGCGCCGTGTTCGTCGCGGGCTTTACGGGCACCATCATCACCAACCGCGTAACGCTCGACAACCCTGAGGGCCTCTGGCTCCCCATGCCCACGGGAACGACCGAGAACCTGACGGGGATAGTCGGCGTGGAGAACGGCGCCGAGTTCGGCCTACCCGATGCCGATGGGGAGATGCTCGCCGTCGGCTGGCACGGCACGGTGCTGCACTACCACCCTAACCCCGACGGCCTCGCCGACACTGACGATGGTCTCTGGGAGATCGTGAGCGCCCCTGGCCAGGGTCGCTTCCAGGGCAAGATGCGCATCGACCCCGTGTGTCCTGATTACGACGGCGACGGCATCCCCGACGACGGCGACGGCGACGGCTTCGCCGGCAACCTCATGTGCTCCGCGGGCGAGACCGCCGCGTGCGACGACAACTGCCGCGAGGTCGCCAACGGCTCTTTGCGACCGCTCAGCGTAGACGATACGGGGTGCGTCTCGATGACCTCCACCCCGCCACCTTCAGCCTCATGGCAACGCGACGATGACGCCGACAGCATAGGCGGCCTGTGCGATAGCGACGATACCACAGCCATGCCACTTGCGGGCTTCGATGCTCAGCTCATGGCCATCACGGCGACGAGCAGAGACGGAGTGCTCAATGTCGTGGCGGTCGGCATCGATGGCACGATGCTCACCTTCCAAGGTCCGGGCGCCGCGAGCACCTCTACCCCGCAAGACAGGCTCATCACCAACCCCGCGGCGTGGCTCGCCCAAGAGCCCATCGTCTTTCGCTACGACAACGACTGCCCCGAAGGCACGCCCGCGGGCGCGACATGCGAGAATGGCCGCCTTCCCCCGGCCTGCCCCGCGCAGTGCAGCCCGCGCCGCACCGACTGCGATTGCCCCGTAGACCAAGGTCAATGTTGCGACGCCACGGCCTCCACGGGCGCGGGGTGCATAGACGGGAGCTGCGGTCCAGCCGTGAACGCCTGCGACAGCGCGAGCGGGCTCTGCAGCACCTTCTGCCCGGGCTGTCATCGACGGCTCCAGCAGACCCTGCGCGGCGTCACCTTGCGCGGCGACACCATCGTGGCCGTGGGCGCGGCGGGCTTCGCGCTCGAGGGCTCGCTCGCGGATCCGAGCGCGGTGTGGAACGCCCCGACTTGCACGGCGATGCCGAAACCTTTCGACGAGAGCCCCGTGCTCAACGCCATCCACGGCAGCGACGGCGGGACGCTCGTCGTAGGCTCGAGCGGGGCGCTCGCCTTCTACACGGGCGGCTCCTGCCCGTTCTCCGTGGTCGCGAGCAACACCATGGGTGTTATCAACGGCGCGCACGCTACCGGCGAGGGGGGTTACGTCGTCGGCGACTCGGGCCTGCTCTTGCAGGTGCAAGGAGACGCGGTGACCGAGCTCGACCCAGACATCGAGGAGAACCTCTTCGCCATAACCACGACGTACGTCGACGGTCTCGAGTGGCTATGGATGGTCGGCGCCGGTGGAGTGCTCGTCACGGGCGCATATTACTAAGAGAGCCCTACTCGACTTGAGAGACGAGCGAAGGGACGGTAAAGTTTCCCTCTGACCGCAAGACGAGCTGCCAAGGAGCTGGCTTAAATGAAGTTCTTACTAGGATCGATTCTGGCGCTGGGGTTGCTCTATGCCGCTCCCGCGGCGGCGCAGAGCTACCGCGGGCCTACGCGCGTAAACTTTGACGAACGCATCATCAAGGGACAGACGGCCAAGTCGGGCTCGGTCTACATCTTCGACAGACAGGAGACCACCATCTCGAGCCTCGTGAGCAAGAAGCGCTCGTTCCGCTACCGCACCATCCGCACCATCTTCGAGGACTGACCTTGTCTCAAAAACCCGTGGCGCTGCAGATCTTCGTCTTCAAAAACGGAGAGTTCGTCGGCACCGACATGTTCACCGAGCGCGAGGTCGTCGTAGGTCGCGACAACAACGTCGGTCTCGCGCTCGACTCGCCGAGCGTCGCGCGCGATCACGCGGTGATCGAGCACGACGGCGAGCACGTCTTCGTACGCGACGGCGGCGGCAGCACGAGCGGCATCTATATCAACGGGCGCAAGGTGGACCGCAGCGAGGTGGGGAGGCTCGACCAAATCGTGGTGGGCGAGTTTTCGCTCAAGCTCAAGCTCGTCTCTTCGGCGAGCCCGGGCGCGCCCGCCGAGGCCCCAGCGAAACCGGCCCCCGAGCCCAAGACGCCCGTCACGAAAGCGCGTCCCGCGTCGCGGGCGAGCGAAGAGAAGACCCGCGTGCTCAACGCCGCCAGCGCAAAGCCTCGCGTCCGCGCGCCCGCCCCCGAACCGACCCCCGAGCCCGCGGTCAGCAGCCCGCGAAAGCCCGCGCCCGAACGCCCTCGCACCGCGCTGACTTTCAAGCCGGCGGCGCCCTCTCCTTATGCTGTCAATGACGACGATGACGAAGAGGAGACCTATGTCCCGACGTTCAGCATGCTGCGTCAGATCATCGACAACAGCGCGGGAGGGCGGCAAGCGACGCATTTGCAGATCATCGTC
>CAYXQW010000230.1:0-5245 GCA_964466695.1 uncultured Bdellovibrionales bacterium | reverse complement strand
GCCGAAGATCCGATCGAAGCCGAGCCAGGTCGTCGCGCCGAAGAGCACGACCGCGGCCGGCAGCGCGAGGAACAACCCCTTGCGGCGCAAGATGGCTTTGAGCATCGCCGGGTAAGTGGACTCGAAGAGCCTGAACGTGACCATGACCAGGGCGAGCAACGCGGCGACGAACAGGGCGTTTTGCGCGAGCCCTTTATCCGGGCCAAGTGGCAGCCAGCTCTCGGTCAGCAGCAAGGTCATGACGAGCACCGCGGCGGCGTTCTCAGCCATGGTCGCCTTCTTGGTCGCGGTGGTCGTGAGCAAGGGCCGCGCCAGGCGGTAGACGCCGAGCGCCATGACGAGCACGCCGCCGGTGAGGCTCGCGCGCAAGAGCAAGAGACCGAGCGCGAGCAAGAACCAGTCGCGAAGGTGCTCAGTGCGCAGGACCGAGCGGCGGATCTTCGCGAAGCCGCGCGCCGAAGTCACGAGCTTTGCTGGCCGCTCGCGGAGCACGACGAGCGCCGCCCCGGGCAAGACGACGAGCGCGAGGGCGAGGGCCGCGCCCATGGCGAACGTCTTGGTGAAGGCGAGCGGCGCGAACAGCTTGAGCTCCGACGCCGAGAGGCCGAGGACGGGCAAGAAGCTCACCATCGTGGTCAGGACCGAGGTCATGACGGCGGGGGCTACCTCGGCCGCGGCGTGGCGCACGGTCGCCCTTCGGCTCGCGCCGGGGGCGAGCCGAGCTATGTGCTGGCTCATGTTCTCGACGAACACGATGCCGATGTCGACCATGGTGCCGATGGCGATGGCGATGCCGCCGAGCGCCATGATGTTGGCGCCGACGCCCGTGACCTTCATGATGACGAACGCGCCCAAGACCCCGAGCGGCAACATCGAGGAGATGAGCACCGAGCTGCGCAGGTTACGCAGCATGATGAGGACTACGATGATGGTGATGAGGATCTGTTGATAGAGCGCTGTCGAGAGGGTGCCGAGGGTCTCTTCGATCAGCGTCGTGCGGTCGTAGAAGGGCACGATGGTGACCTGGCTCACCGTGCCGTCTGGCAGCGTGCGGCGCGGCAGCCCGGGGGCGATCTGCGCGATCTTCTCCTTGACGGCGGAGATGACCAGGAGTGGGTTCTCCAGAAAGCGCGCGACGACCACGCCGCCGACGGCGGGGGCGCCGGCGTCGTCGAGGGCCCCCTGGCGTAAGGCCGGCCCGAGGGCGACGCGTCCGACGTCGCGGATACGTATGGGCGCGCCGTCGCGGTAGCCGACCACCGCGGCCTCGAGGTCTTTAAGCTCGCGGATAAAGCCGAGGCCGCGGATCATGTACTCGACGCCGTTCACCTCGAGCGTGCGGGCGCCGATGTCGAGGTTCGCCTGACGGACGGCGACGGCGATCTCCATGATGCCGACCCCGTGCGCGCGCATGGCCTCGGGGTCTACGTCCACCTGATACTCGCGGACGAAGCCGCCGATCGACGCCACCTCGCTCACCCCCTCGGCGGCTTGCAGGGCGTAGCGCACGGTCCAGTCCTGGATCGCGCGCAGCTCCTCCTGATCGAAGCCACCGACGACGCGCCCGCGCTCGTCTTGGCCCTCGAGGGTGTACCAGAAGATCTGACCGAGCGCGGTGGCGTCGGGCCCGAGCATGGGGGTGACGCCGTCGGGCACCGTGCCTTGGGGCAGCGACGAGAGCTTCTCCTGCACCCGCGAGCGCGACCAGTAGAACTCCACCGAGTCGTCGAAGATTATGTAGACGGTGGAGAACCCGAAGTCGGAGTAGCTCCTTATGGTGCGGACGCCGGGGACGCCGAGCAGGGCCGTGGTGAGCGGGTAGGTGATCTGATCATCCACGTCGCGCGGTGAGCGGCCGGGCCACTCGGTGAAGACTATCTGCTGGTTCTCGCCGATGTCGGGGATGGCGTCGACGGGGAGGGGGTCTCGCGGCAGCGCGCCGCGCTCGGTGGCGAAGGGAGAGACATAGACGCCGCCGGCGATGAGCATCGCGGCGAGCAAGAAGGCGATGAGCTTGTTATCGATGAACCAGCCGAGCCCGTGCTCCCAAAAGCCCCGCGGCGAATCGTCCTTGGCTGACGGCCGGGCGGTCAAGGCAGGCTCGCTTTATTATCTTGAGGCGCGGTGAGGAAGGCGCCCGCGGTGAGCTTTTGTCTGATCTCGCCGCAGCGGCGCATCGTCGCGCCGAAGTAGGGGTTGTCGATGACCTCGCCGCGCTGGATCCAGAAGGCGCCGCGGTTGCCGAAGGCCATAGGGCAGAAGGCGAACGCGAGCGCCTCGCCGAGCGGGTTGCCGAAGCGCCGCAAGAGCCCGAAGACGTCCTCGCTCAAAGCCTCGAAGCCTCCCCGCGCGCTCGTTACTTCCCCGGTGGTCTCGATGCCGCGGGCATGGGCGGTCAAGCCTCGTGCGAGCTCGACTGAGGCCGCGCGCGCCTCGGGTGGGCCCTTGATCGTAAGCGCTCCTGTGATCTTCGCGAGCTTCATAGCGGCCGCCTTCGCTTCGGGCAGCGCGTCTTTCGCGAGAGCTTCTTGCAGCTCGAGGTAGTGGCGCAAGACGGGCTCGAGCTTTGCGCGCTCGGCGCTCGGCAAGGTGAAAGGCTCGTCGTTCTGGTCGCGCTGCCTGTCATCGGGCAGCGTCATCATGCTGTCACCGCCGCGTATTTGCAGGTCGGCGTCGAGCAAGAAGGCGCCGCGCACGACCACCCGCTCTCCCGCCGAAAGCCCGGCGACCACGGGGTAGGTATCGCCGAGGCGCGGCCCGAGCCGCACCGTGCGCGGCTCGTATGATCGGCGCTCTCCCTCTTCGTGCTCGACGTAGACCACGGCCCGCTTGCCCGTAAAGAGCGGCGCGGAGGCGGGGACGACGAGCGGGCTCTCCTTATCTCGCGCCGGCGTCGCCGCGACTATGGCCTGCACGAACATGCCGGGGCGCAAGAGACCCTTGCGGTTTTGCACGGCGACGCGGGCTCGCGCCGTGCGGCGCGACTCGTCTACCACGGGGTCGATGAACGTTATCTTGCCCTCGAGCTCTTCGTGCGGGGCGGCGTCGACCGCGAGGCGCACGCGCTGCCCGAGCGCGAGGCTCGGCAGATCGCTCTCATAGGCGTCGAGCTGCGCCCAGAGCCTGCCGAGGTCGGCGATGCGGTAGAGGGCGTCGCCCGTGTTGATGTACGCGCCCTCGGAGGCGAGGCGCTCGATGATCGTGCCGGCGAAGGGGCTGTAGATGGAGACGTTGGGCTCGGGGCGCGTCATGGTCTCCATGCGCGCGAGCTCTTTCTTCGGCACCCCGAGCAGCTCGAGCCGCGCCCGCGCCGCCGCGAGCGCCGCCTCCGCGGTCGCGCGCGTGGGCTCGCGGCTCTCGGCCATGAGCTTGGCCTGGTTAGCCGCGACGAGCAGGTCTTGCTGCGCGGCGAAGATCTCCGGGCTGTAGATCGTGGCGATGACCTCACCCGCGCGCACGCGCTGCCCGGTGGTGTTTATGTGGAGGCGGTCGAGCCGCCCCGAGGTCCAGGCGGACACCGTGCGGGAGGTGGTCTCGTCGGGCTCGAGGCGACCGAGCAAGCGCACCTCGGAGGTGGCCTCGGCGCGCGTGCGCACGGGCACGGTCGCGAGCTTGGCCAGGACGCGCGCGCGCGGTGACAAGGTGGCGCGATCGCGGCGCGCGGTGAGCTGGTCTTCGCCTGTCGGGACGGGGATCAAGTCCATGCCGCAGATCGGGCACTGCCCGGGCTCGGGCTGCCTTATCTGCGGGTGCATCGAGCACGTCCAGATAGAAGCGGTGGCGCTCGGCGCTTCGGGCCTCTCCTCGTGATCGTGATCCTCTTGGCAGCTACGAAACAGTATCCCCCCGAGCCCGAGCCCGACGGCGAGCGCTATGAGAGTGCGGGTGTGGGGCGCGAGCGTCGCTTTGAGCCGTGCGCGGCCGCGTTCAAGGTTCATGCGCGTCCTCCTCGTTGTCGAGCGTCCGCCCGGTGAGCTCTTCGAGCCTCGCCCAGGCCTTGATGTGCGCGGCGCGGCTCGTGACGAGCTCCAAGCCGAGCTCGAGCAGATCTCTTTGCGCGAGTAGCACCGCGGCGATCGAGCCGCGCCCGCTCGTATACGCGCCGAGCACCGACGCGTGCGCCGCGCGGGCGAGCGGGAGGAGCTCGCCGTCGTAGAGCCCTCGCCGGCGGAAGGTGTCGCGCACCTCGGCGAGCGCGGCCGTGAGCGCGGCCGCCGCAAGGTCCGCGCGCGCGCGTCGCTCTTCGTGTTGCGCCCGGGCCTCGGCGCGGGCGGCCTCGATGCCGCTTTTGTAGCTTCGCTGCCAGAGCGGCAAGCTTACCCCGAGGCCCAACATGACCTCGTCGCGCATATCGCGGCTTATGGTCCACTCTGCGCCCACGCTCAGATCGGGCAGGCGCTCGGCCGCCGCGCCGCGCGCCGTCGCCTCGTAGGCCTCGGCCAAGAGGCCCGCGCTCGCGATCGAGGGGTGGGCGCGCGCGAGCGCCAAAAGCTCGCGCTCGCGCTGCGCGGGCAAGGTGGGCGGCGGCGGCGGCTCGTCGGTCGGGATCGCGATGTCTTCGCCGAGCGCGACCGCGGCGCGGAGCTTGGCCGCGGCGGCGCGCTCGAGCTCGTCGAGGCTTTCGAGATCGTCCGCGAGCCGCGCCGCCGCGAGGTCGAGCTGCTGCTGCTCGCCGAGATCCAGGGCCCCGATCGCGAGCCGCGCGCGCGCCACGCGGGAGATGTTCTGCAACACCACGAGGTGCTCGCGGTGCCAGAGGCGGTTCTCGCGGATCGACCAGAGATCGAAGTAGGCCTCGGTGACGCGCCGCTTTACCGCGAGCGCGCGCGCTTCGAGCTCGCGCTCGGCGGCCTCGGCCCGAAGCGAGGCCGCGTCGGTGCCCGCGGTGAGCTTCGTCGGCCATGGAAAGGCTTGTTGCAGGCCCACGCGCCCTCGCCTCGGCCAGGCGCCGACCTCGGCCGAGCGCACGAGGTAGCTAAAGCTCAAGGTGGGCTCGGGCAGCCGGCGCGCGCGCGCGACGCCGTGCACGCTCGCGGTGAAGCGCTCGAAGGAGGCGCGAAGCTCGGGGCTTTGGGCGAGGGCGAAGGCGAGGTAGGCCGTAAGACTTCCATCTATCTTCGGCGTAGCCTCCGCTGGGATCGCGTCGGGGTAGCTTACGCGCCGCTCGTCGAGTCTCATGAGGAGCGCCGCCTCGCGCTTGCCGGCGCAGCCGCTCGCAAAGAGCGCGATCGCCGCGACGAGCATC
>CAYXQW010000229.1:3399-5250 GCA_964466695.1 uncultured Bdellovibrionales bacterium | reverse complement strand
CCTTCCCCATCCGCGCGATCAACCTCGATCAGGAGAGAGCTCGGCCCTCGGGAGCAGACACGCCGCTCGCGTAATGAAGAAATTCGACTCACGGAAGTCGCTGCACCACGATGTCACTGAACCGCACCGTCGTGGTGGGGCTCTCCACCCAGAGGCCCGGTCGGCCGCGCAGCGTCGTGGCGTCCAAGAACTCGTAGAGAGGCTTGCCGTTGAGCGTAATCACGTGACGCGACCCCACCGACTGCCACACCAGTCGATTGACCTTGGAACGGACGGCTTCGTGAGGCGTCCACGTCTGCCAACGGGGGTTTGCCAAGAACCAGACCCCGTTCTGCGCGCGAAAGACGTTGAGCCTGCCGTCGCCGAAGATGATGTTCGCAGTGTAACCGCGGTCCTTCTCTCCGGGAGCGGCTCCTCGCGACAGAAAACCCACCACCGAGCTCGGCCCGGACACGATCTCAGCGCTGACTTCAAAGCGGCAATTGCCGAGGTCGTCGCCGAACAAGAGATGACCGCCCCGCCCGAAGAGCGCGCCGTCGCGCTCGTGCCAGACACCACCAGCTTGGATCCAGGACGACAAGGCGCTCGCGTCGCGCGGCGCGGGCGCGGAGCCAGACTCGTCGTAGACCTCGAGCTCGTACAGCCAACCGTGGGGGATGCCGCAGTTGTCGAGCTCGAAGCGCACCTTCGAGCCGTAGGTCACGGGGAGGCGCAAGTCCATCGGCACCGACCAGCTCTCCCACCAGCTCTTGGGCGAGGCTGACGCGAGCACCAACAACTCGGTGGCTCGCTCTGTAGCGAAGACGTCCGCCCATGCGCCGTTGTCCCACGCCTGCACCCGGACCTTGCTCGGGACCTGATCGCGTCCGTGGTGCCACACGATCACACGGTTGAAGCGCCGCCGCTGACCGAAGTCGATCTCCGCCTTGCGCGACCCGCAGGTGCCACCGACGAACGCGAGGCCGCGCGCCCACTCACCTTCGTAGGTGCGTCGGCCGTCGACGAGGTCCCACGGCCGAGCGCCGCCGCCCCAACCCGCATCGGACCCGAGCGGGCTCGGAAAGCCCTGCCCCGATGCGTTCAACGCCAGATTGCCGGCCGCCGAACGCTCCGAGACCGGAGCCACGATGGGCACGAATGCGGTCGCGACAGCGCCCGCCGAGGCGCCGACAGGCTTGGGGGTTGCGGCAGGTCTTGGGGCCGGTGGCACGATCGCCGGCGCTGCCACGGGCACTAGCTTGGAAGGCGCGGACGGCGTTCCAAAGAGCTTGTCGGCCGCGACGCCAATGGAGTCGATGAGCTTCTCGTCCGTGTCGACCACCTGGCTGTCGCGTCCGAGGACCCGCCCATCACGCTGGTCGATCCACGTGAGGCTGAGCACCCGCTTGCTGCCGATGCGACCGACGCTGCCGTAGACGAGACTGTCGACCCCGAGCGCCCCGGCGATCTCGACGGCGCAGGCCACGTCGCTGCAGCCCATCGTGTCTTTGACGCGCTCGAAGCCCAGCATGCGGTCGATGTCGCTCTGCCCCACGACACGCAGGCCCACGGCCGTGCGCTGCAAGGCCGAGAGCAGCAGGTCGTCGAGCACGGAGACCTCTCTGGCGTCCGACTGTGACTTGGCTGACAGCGGCAAGACGGCGACACTACGAACGCTGGCAGGCAACTTCTCGGCAGCCGAAATACCTAGGCTCGAGACGCCGACCACCACGCAAACAGACAGCACCGCCCAACCGCGCACTTCGTGCATAAGACAACTATGCCGCCTCGGCTGGGCTCCGCCATGAAAGCTGTCTTGCCCCACCGTCGTTGTTTGCTACGGAGCCTATCGGGGGTCCCACATGATCAGGA
>CAYXQW010000229.1:0-3389 GCA_964466695.1 uncultured Bdellovibrionales bacterium | reverse complement strand
GCACCGCGCACCATGGACTTGTTGCATGTAGCCATGAGTACAAGCTCAACACGCATGCGCCCTCGAAACAAGCGCTTGCGCCTACGCGCGTAGGATCGCGCGTCGGGCAATTCACTCCTGCTGTCGGCGCTCCAGCTCCTGCCACCGAGCGTAGAGCCTCTCCGCCTCGGCCTTGGTGGCCGCAAGCTCGCTGACGAGCCCCGGCACCTCCTCACCCCCTTCGGCGTAGAGCGTGGGGGAGGACAATGTGAGCTCGAGCTCGGCGACGCGCGCTTCGGCGGCGTTGATGCTCGCCTCCATGGTGTCGAGCTCGCGCTGCTCGCGAAAGGTGAGCTTCTTTGACTTGGTCGTCTGCCGGGGCTCTGGCTTGGGGCGCGGTGGCGCGGTCTTGGCGCTCGCGCGGCGCACCTGCGGGCCCCACTTCTCTACGGTGTTGGAGTAGTTGCCCTCGTAGAAGACGACCTCGCCGTCTCCCACAAAGGCGAGGATGCCCGTGGCCACGCGATCGAGAAACCACCTGTCGTGCGAGACGATGAGCGCGCAGCCGGGGAAGTCTTCGAGCGCGCCCTCGAGCACCCCGAGGGTCATGAGGTCGAGGTCGTTGGTGGGCTCGTCGAGCACGAGGAAGTTGCCCCCCTCACGCAATAGCTTGGCGAGCTGCACGCGGTTGCGTTCGCCGCCCGAGAGCTGGCCCACGCGCATATCGGCGTACGCGTCGTCAAAGAGCAGCATGCGCAGAAACGAGCGCACGTGGATGGGGCCGTCCTCGAGCAACACCTGATCGTTGCCGTTTGCGATCTCTTCTTGCACCGAGCGGCTGTCATCGAGCTCGGCGCGGCCCTGGTCTAAGAAGGCAAAGCGCGTGTTGATGCCCACCTTCAGCTCGCCCGCGTCGGGCGGCAAAAGCCCGAGCAGCGTGCGTACGAGCGTGGTCTTGCCGGCGCCGTTCGGGCCGACGATGCCCACGCGGTCACCGGGCTTCATGAGCAACGAGAGGTCGGAGAACAGGGTCTTACCGCCGAGGCTTTTTTGCAAACCGCGCGCTTCGAGCACGGTCTTGCCGAGACGCGGGCCGCGCGGCAGGCGCAACGAGAGCACCCGCTCGCCCGGGGCGGTGAGCGCAGCGTCGGGCTTGGCCGACACCGCAGCGTCGAAGCGGTCGATGCGCGCCTGCTGCTTGGTGGTGCGCGCCTTGGCGCCCGTGCGGATCCACGCGAGCTCACGGCGCACGAACGCCTGCCGCGCCCGCTCGTGCGCGCTCGCGGCCTCCAAGCGCTCGGCCTGGCGCTCGACAAACCGCGTGTAGCCGCCCTCGTGCGCATAGACGCGGCCCCGGTCGAGCTCGAGGATGCGCGTCGCCACGCGGTCGAGAAAATAGCGATCGTGCGTCACCAAGAGCAGGGCCCCACGGTGGCGGCGCAGGCGCTCTTCGAGCCACTCCACGGTCTGCGCGTCGAGGTGGTTTGTGGGCTCGTCGAGCGCGAGCACGTCGGGCGACGCGAGCAGCGCGCAGCCGAGCGCCACGCGTCGCCGCTCACCGATGGAGAGCTCGGCCATGGACTTGTCGAGCGCCAACAGGCCGAGCGAGGCCGCGAGCGCCGCCACCTCATGGTCGCGATCGATGCCGCCCAAGGTGGCGTGGAGCGCGTGGTCGCGCAGCCCGAGCCGCAGCGTCTGTTCTACCGAGAGCGCGGGGTCGAACGCTGGCTCCTGCGCCACGTACTCAAAGCTCAAGTCACGACGCTTGGTGATGGTGCCCGCATCGAGCGCTGACCCCGCCTCGGTGCCGAGGCACGAGGCGGCGATGAGGCGCAGCAGGGTCGATTTGCCAGAGCCGTTGACGCCCACGAGCGCCACGCGATCGCGCTCGTCGACCGAGAACGAGACGTCGGAGAGCACCTGGCGATAGCTAAAGCTCTTGGCGAGACCCAAGACCGTGATCACTGCGGACATGGCGCGGCTTCTGCCTCGTTACGACACGCGAGGGCAAGCGTGGCGTCGCTCCCCGCCATCGCTCGGGCCCGCTAAGCTACCTTGCGCGCAGCGAGGGCGACGTGCGCCCGGCGATCGATGCGATCTTGTCCGGCGCACGTCGCGAGCATCCTAGTTCAGCGGAAAGACGACGGGCATGGGCTCTTCATACCAGGCGGTGCCGTCGCCGAGCTGGCCGCTTTCGTTGTTGCCCCAGCACCAGAGCTCGCCGCCAGTCGTGAGGCCGCAGGTGTGATACAAACCCCCAGCCACGTTCTGCCAGTTCGCGGCAGCACCTACCCGCGTGGGGGTAGTCCTAGTCTCCGTATCTCCGAGCCCGAGTTTGCCATAGTCATTATACCCCCAGCACCAGAGCTCGCCATCCGTGATCCCGCAGGTGTGACTAGCGCCCGCATCCACGAGCTGCCAATCGGTGGCGTTGCCCACTTGTGCGGGAGTGATCCGATCCTCCGTATCTCCGCCGAACGGGTCATTGTAATGGCTCCCCCAGCACCAGAGTTCGCCATCCGTGATCCCGCAGGTCTGACCAAGGCTCGCGGCCACGTGCTGCCAGTTGGTGGCGTTGCCTACGCGCGTGGGGGTAGTCTTATCCTCCGTATCTCCGAGCCCGAGCTGGCCATAGTCATTCCTCCCCCAACACCAGAGCTCGCCGCCGGTCGTGATCCCGCAGGTGTGAGACTCGCCCGCGGCCACGTGCTGCCAATCGGTGGTGGTGCCCACGCGCGTGCGCGTATCTCTGTTCTTTAAATCTCCGAGCCCGAGCTGGCCATAGTAGTTATCTCCCCAGCACCAGAGCTCGCCGCCGTTTTTGATGCCACACATGTGACGTAATGCAGACGATATTTGCGACCAGTCATCGGAATCTTCCATTCTGGCGGGAAACCTCTTGGTTAGCACATCTCCGAGTCCGAGTTGGCCAGCGTTGTTTCTGCCCCAGCACCAGAGCTGGTAGTCGTTTCGGATGCCACAGGTGTAGCTATAGCCTAAGGCCAATTGTTTCCACGTGTTAGAATCGCCAACTTGCGTGGGAATATTTTTGTTCTCCGAATCACCGAGCCCGAGCTGATCGTATTCATTACGTCCCCAGCACCAGAGTTCGCCGCCGGTCGTAGTGGCGCAAGTATGAGAAGAACCTGCAATTACGTGCTGCCAGTTGGTGGCAGTGCCAACTTGTGTAGGGGTGGGTAATTGCATGTACGCCCCTTCCCCTAGCCCGAGCCGACCGTAGGCATTGTCCCCCCAGCACCAAAGCTTGCCATCTGTCGTAACGCCGCAGGTGTGATCGTCCCCTGCTGCTACTTGCCGCCAGGTGGTGGAATCCCCAACCCGTACAGGGGTCAGATACTTCAACAACCCTTCCACGTATTCAGGATCACCAGGTCCGATCCCTAGCTGGC
>CAYXQW010000228.1:0-5261 GCA_964466695.1 uncultured Bdellovibrionales bacterium | reverse complement strand
TATCCGAAGAAAGAAATCAACAAGGAAAGTAGAAATTGATTTGACAGGACCACAGGGAAATGCTTTTTATCTGATTGGTTTTGCCAGAAAGAATGCAAAGCAATTGGGATTAGATCCGGAGGTTGTTACAGAAGAAATGACCGCCGGTGATTATGAGAATTTGGTATCGGTATTTGATGGTTACTTTGGAGATTATGTAATTCTTTACCGATGATATTTACTTTTCAATCAAATTGTGAAATAATGGTGTAGAAAGGAAAGAAAATGAATACAGATTTGAAAGGAACCGTAAAGTGTCCATCATCTTATTTCAAGAAGATGGCAATTGTGGACTATTCCAATTGGAAGATGGCTCTTGCAAGGGAATTTTTCCAGAATAGTATCGATGCAGGTTCAAAAAGGATTGATGTATCTTTTGATATTCCAAATTCCATTGTATCTGTAAAAGACAATGGATGTGGAATGACATTGGACATCATTCTCAATAAACTTCTGGTACTCGGTGGTTCTCATAAACAGGAAGGTTCTGTAGGTGCCTTTGGTAAGGCAAAAGAACTTCTGTATTTTTCATGGCCTTCATGGAGTATTGAAACCGGAAATACCTTTATTTCAGGCGAAGGACCTGATTACTCTATCAGTAAAAACACAAAGAAGGTAAAAGGTGTAGAATCAAAAATTTATATCGATGAAGATTTTCCAACAGTCATTCATGCCTTCAAAGAAGTTGCTGGTAAAATGGATACATCATCCAAAATCTATGTTGATGGTCAGAGGGTAAAACCAAGTATGAAGAAGGGATCTCTTATCAAGTCATTTGATTTTGGAGACCTTTATTGGAATAAATCTGGCAGATCAAATACAGTTTCATATAGAATCAACGGAATTTGGATGTTTGACTATTACGTTGGTATAGGTAAGGGTAAATTTACATTCGATATGACCAAGTCTTCCCTTGATCTCCTTACTTCAAATCGCGATGATCTTCAATGGTCATATCGTCATAAAGTGCAAGATTTGGTAAATTCAATCTCTGTCAATAGGGAAACAATGACCAAAACAAGTTATACTATATTGAAGGAATATTTTTATTCTGGATATGGTACTGTTGGAACTCTTTCTTCTACTACTACTGGTTCTCTTGTCAATACGGTTCCTATAAATTCAAATGTACCCTTGAATAATGATGTTGAAAAGGTTAATTCCTATAACTCCCTACCAAAGGTCAAAGGGTTTGACAAGGACTTTGCTGTTATTTTTACAAGTCGTGGAAGAAGTAAAGCGAAGTATTTCCTGAAACAGAAACGAGCTGCAACGATTCTGAAAATTTGGGATGGTATCATTCAACAGATTTTGGATGATAACAAATTACAATATCCATATATGGTAGGATTGACATTTGATCCTAATACAGCGGCATGTATTTCAAACGATGGTATGGGAAGATATGAAATCTATATCAATCCTAATGATATAGGTAAGAATATGCCCAATCCAAAAAGGATCATGAGCAATCGACTCTTTCTGGCAGAAGATTTGAAGGACAAGGCTATTCATGAAGTTTCTCATATATTCGAATCTGCCCATAACGAAACATTTGTGTTGAAAATGCATAAATTAAGAGCAGGAACAATCAAGAATCTGAAAAAATATAACAAGATTGGAAGAATAAGATAAATGAAAATTACAATTAAAAAAAGATGGATGCATTGGAAAGTATCAAAAGTTGAAATTTGTTGTTCCAGAATGTCTGCAAGATTTTTGGAAGAAAACCGGGTTATTATTTTCAATGATGAAGTACGAATGAAGATGGAAAATTCACCTTTACCGATTAATTTTTGTCCGTTTTGTGGTCAAGAAATTGAATTTATGGAGGAAACATAATGGTAGAACAATTTTTTCTGTGGTGGTTCGATACCCACTATATCTGGTCAACAATACTGACACCGTTTTTTACAATGTTATGGACAATCTTCAAGGGAGAATTTCTTTGGAGGGGTGTTGTTTGTTGTATGATTTGGATTTTATTTGGAGGGATAGTAAGTATAAAATGAAATTCTATAAAGAATCAAGTGGAGACTATCTTGTTATATTTGAAAATGTCCATCATATGGATGATTTCGAAGGTCGGGCCGCGGCTATTGGTAATGAAAAAAGTAGCTGTTGCACAACAATGATTAGTAGAAAATATTTGGAAAAAGAATGTAAATCAGTGAAGAAAAAGGATGTACCAAAAGAATGGCTATATCAACTTATAGGAGAATAATATGACCGATAAAGAAAAAATTGAGCACATGTTTCAACTTCAAGAAGAATTGAATGTAAAAATCCGTGGTGAAGATTGGAGAAATCAAAAACTTGCATGGCACCGAGCGATTTGGACAGAATGTGCAGAATTGGTTGAAAGTTTGGACTGGAAATGGTGGAAAGAAAGTCAAACAGATATAATGAACTGTCATGTGGAATTGATTGATATTTGGCACTTTGGAATGTCTCACATACTTCAAAATTTTCCATCACAGGAACATATAATTGAATATCCAGATTATATTCAAACAGCAACAGTCCTCTATAAAGAAGAAATATTACAAAGAATAGAGGACTTGGTTTTTCAATGTATAGGTGAAAATTATTTTGATTGTGAATTGTTTTTCTTCATCTGTTTCCATTTGAACCTTACCCTTGATAAGTTATATAAACTTTACATCGGAAAACAAGTTTTGAATCGATTCCGGAATGATAATGGTTATAATGATGGTTCATATAACAAAATTTGGAATGATCAGGAAGACAATGTTTATATGTATCATTTTATTATGAATGAGAAAAAAATAACAGAAAAAGATTTGTATGAGTGGTTGGAGGGCACCTACGAG
The DNA here is from genome assembly GCA_964466695.1 of uncultured Bdellovibrionales bacterium. Lineage (GTDB taxonomy): Bacteria > Myxococcota > XYA12-FULL-58-9 > XYA12-FULL-58-9 > JAFGEK01 > CAYXQW01. Next base: position 2,388 of record CAYXQW010000228.1, on the reverse strand, counting down.
GTAGAAGGTTCAAGGGCCTAATTACAAGTTTTCAATGGAAATTGTTTTTTCAAAGAGGTGTCTGATGTTGTATACCAGAATTTCCAGGTTCCATCAGAACCTACTTTATACTGTTCAGAGTATTTGTATACCTTTATAGGATACGAATAACTGACCTGGCAGAATGATAACCATTTTCCACTGACACATGTTCCACTACGGACACATTTTTTGGACATGTCATTATTTGAGCATGAAAGGGAATTGATATTAGCTTCATGGAAAAACCAATAACCTGAATTGTAAAAGCGATAAACATCGGCTAAATTTAGGCCACAGTTTTCAACATGTTTGGAGGGATTGATTTTATATTTTGATTTGAATGTCATTTCGCCACTTTTGAAATGTTTTGAAAGTATCAGATGAACATAATATGCTTGAGCACGAATGTTACTTTCAACATTGTGTGGATTCACAGGTATATATTTTGATATTTCACTTGTAATTCCTGTTGAAGGTGTAAGTTGAAATAAACCGATGCCACCGTCAAAAGATGTTATGTTTCCTCTACAGGAACTTTCGGCCATGGCACAACCGACATTGTACCAATAGGGATAGTCCAGACCAATATACTGTAAAGCATATTTCCGGATATCCGGTTTATAGTCATTACATCTACCATCACCTACGGTATTTGTTTTCACAATAGGTGTAGGTTGTTTGACAGCAACTTCTGTTACTTTTGGTGGCTCTACAGGTTTACTTTTATGACATTTTATAATAAAAACAGATGATACTGAAACCAAACATATAACGGCCACAATTATAAGTATTCGAATATAATTGTTCATAAAACTATTTATTCAAACAAGGAGTTTATATGAAAGATAAAAGACTTTGTAAATACTGTAATAGTTTAACCCAATCAGTAAAAGATAAAGATGGAAATTATACTTGTGTTTCGTGTATGAATGTAAAATGTTGGTTGCAAAATAATCCAATCGCAAGAAATAAAATATTTGTGGAGTTGAATATCGATGGCAATTCAATGTGTAAAGTGTAACTTTTATGATTTCGAAAATGATATTTGCAAACGGTTTTGTATGATTCTATTTCACGATTATGAAAGATGTAATTACTTCAAAGAGAAGGAGAGTATAAATGACAAACAAAGAATTTGCAGCAACGGATAAGAAATTCAAAAAGGCCTGTGAATTGGCAAAACTACCGTTTCCTCGACCAGTTAAAAAAGACAAAATGGCCAAGGAAATGAATTCACTTAACCGCCAGGCATCGAAATGGAGGAACGGAAAAGGTATTGCTTTTTCTTTTCGTAACCAAGTAAAGGAGGAAGAATGATAACCATTTGTACAGGGTGTAAATATTACACCGAGAAAGACGGTTGTACAAAATTTTTGGTGCCACCGAAAGAGGACTATCATAATTGTGGATTCTATAAACCATATAGAACTGAATATGCAAAGGAAGAAAAATTGGTGGATTGAAATTAAGTTATTGATTTTATAGAGAAAATTATCTCTTGACAATCAACACGGATTATGTTATAATTCCTTTGAAAATAGAAAAGGAGAAAATGTTATGAATACTGTTACAATTGACATTCCAGATTACAAAAAGATTGTACTTACAGAAGATGATACTGGATTTTTTGTAAAAGATGGTCCGAACAATATTTACATTGAAAGTGTATTTGAGGATAAGACAAAAATCGAAGATGCATTTCTTTATTATCTATCCCTCGCAATAGATTCGATTGAATATAAAACTTTCGATGATTACAAAAAGATTTCATCCTTCCTTTCCGGAGAAGAATCTCACCAAGAATGGCTAACCGCTGTATATGCAAAAAAAATGTTTCTGAATTTAGGTTGGTCAGAAGATGATATAGGAATGGTTTACGATTCCATCATTTATGAAACTTGGAAAGAAACTGAAAATAAAATGAGGTTAAAAACCAATGTATAAGAAAACGAAATATTGTGTATATGGGGAATCCGAAACATTGAAAGATTCCCCCCTTAAAAAGATTTTCCTTACAGAACAGGATGCTCAGGATTTAGCATGTAGGGTGGCAATTCATTTGAAAACGAAACCAGCAACAATTTCCTATAATAAAAGAAAAACAACCAAGATGTTCGCTCACACAAGAGAATTGATAATAGATAATCCTACTGTTAGGGCTATCGGCATTTGTGTTTATGCTGGCTACAATAGTGCCCATATCCTTTTACATGAATTGGCACACACAAAAGATATATACAGTATAGAAGATCATGGCCAGGAATTTACCGAAACATTCAATGATTTAATCAAAATGTGGAACAAAAAGTGGTATAAACTTTACTTATAAATATAAGGAAGAACAATTTTTATCGAGGTGTCAATGAA
>CAYXQW010000227.1:3366-5263 GCA_964466695.1 uncultured Bdellovibrionales bacterium | reverse complement strand
TTCGCGCACTGCGGTGACGGTGATCACCAAGAGCGGCGACACGGTGGAGACGCTGGCGCAGCTCTTGATCGTCAGGCGATGGTTGCGGGCGAGCCTCGGCAAGGGAGAGGCGCGCTCGCGTATGACCTTCATCACCGACCCCGAGAAGGGCTTGCTACGCGACCTCGCGCAAAGCGAAGGGATCCGCTCGTTCGCTATCCCTCCCGAGGTGGGCGGTCGCTACAGCGTCCTCACGCCGGTCGGGCTCTTGCCCGCGGCGTTCTTAGGGATCGACATAACCGCGGTCTTGGCCGGGGCCGCGCGCATGGCCGAGCGCGTAAGCTCGCTCGAGGTCATGACCAACCCCGCCTGCCTGCTCGCCGCCGGAGCGGTGTTGGCCGAGCGCGAGCTTTCGCGGCGCTCGCTCGTGATGATGCCTTACGCCGACTCTTTGCGCGTGGCCACGTCGTGGTTCGTGCACCTCTGGGCCGAGTCGCTCGGCAAGCGCGAAGACAGGTTCGGCAAGGAGGTGCGCGCGGGGCAGACTCCCATCCCCGCCCTCGGCACGATAGATCAGCACGCGCAGCTCCAGCTCTTCATCGAGGGCCCGGTCGACAAGGCCGTCTGTCTCGTGGGCGTGGAGAATTTTCGTCACGAGCTCATAATCCCGGACGAGCTCACAGAGCGCGAGGAGCTCCGCTACCTCTCGGGGCGCGATCTCGGGGAGCTGTTCGCCGCCGAGCGTCGCGGTACGCGCGCCGCGCTGCTCGACGCCGGGGTGCCGGTGCTGGACATAACCTTGCCCATGGTGGACGAGCAGTCTTTCGGGGGCTTCCTCTTGTTGCTGGAGGCGGCCTGTGCGTGCACCGGCATGCTCATGGACGTAAACCCCTTCGACCAACCCGGCGTCGACGCCGGGAAGCGCATGACCATGGGCTTGCTCGGCCGCGATGGTTATGCCGAGGACGCGGCGCGGCTCGTCGCGCGCGAAGCCATCGTCAATCGTGTATCTTAAGAGGAGGCGGGGGGTTCGGGTGCGCAATGGCGCGTGATAATGAAACTGTTGTCACCGTGGTGGCGCAAGCGCTCGGCGATGAGGGCTCCGAGGGTGTGTTCACCCCGTGCCTCGTGGTGATGTACGGCCGCGATCTCGGCAAGCGGCATTTTCTCGACAGCCAAGAGCAGATCATCGGTCGCTCCGACGCCGCGGACATCCAGGTCGATCAAGACAGCGTCTCGCGTCAACACGCCAAGGTGATAACTCGGCAGGGCAAGGCGCGCGTGATCGACCTCGAGTCCACCAACGGCACCTTCTTGAACGACGCGCGGATAGCCGACGTGCCGCTCTCGGACGGTGACCTTTTGCGCATCGGTCAGACCATCTTCAAGTACCTCTCGGGCAGCAACATCGAGAGCAAGTATCACGAGGAGATCTACCGCCTCACGACCATCGACGGCCTCACGGGCGCCTACAACAAGAGGTTCTTCATCGAGGCCTTGGGCCGCGAGCTCAACCGCGCGGTGCGCTATGGCCGCGAGCTGTCGCTCGCCATGTTCGATCTCGATCACTTCAAGAAGATAAACGACCGCTTCGGCCACCTGGCCGGAGATTACGTCTTGCGCGAGATTTCCGCTGTCGTGCAACAAAATATCCGGCGCGACGACATCTTCGCGCGCTATGGCGGCGAGGAGTTCGCGCTCATCATCCCCGAGATCGATCGAGCGCGCGCGCTGCAGGTCTGTGAGAAGCTGCGTCAGGCGGTGGAGCGGTCCCGCTTCACCTACAACGGGCGGGAGATCGAGGTCACCATCAGCCTCGGCATCAAGACCCTGGCTCGCGGTGAGCGCGAGCTCGAGGTCAGCCACTTCATCGCCGCCGTCGACGCCAAGCTCTACGAGGCCAAGAGCGCCGGCCGTA
>CAYXQW010000227.1:0-3356 GCA_964466695.1 uncultured Bdellovibrionales bacterium | reverse complement strand
CGCGTCGTCGCGTGAGCGCGTCGCCGCCACCAAAACCAGGAGGGACGGTCGAGCTCCTCGCGTCCGAGGTCATAGATCAGATCGCGGCGGGAGAGGTGGTGGAGAGGCCGGCCTCGGTGGTCAAGGAGCTCGTCGAGAACGCCATCGATGCCGGGGCCGATACCGTCGAGGTGCACCTCGAGGATGGGGGGCTCGGTCGCATCGTGGTCTCGGACGACGGCTGCGGCATGTCCGCGGCCGACGCGGCGCGGGCGCCGTTGCGGCACGCCACGAGCAAGCTTAGGAGCGCCGCGGAGCTCGCGCGCGTCGCGACGCTCGGGTTTCGCGGTGAGGCCTTGTCGTCGATCGCCTCCGTCTCCGAATTCACCTTGACGACGCGGCGGCGCGAGGACGTGGTGGGGGTGCGCGTGCAGCTCATAGGAGGAGCGAAGACGCGGATCGAGGAGGTGGGCGCGCCGGTCGGGACCACGGTCGATGTGCGCGGGCTCTTCTTCAACACTCCGGCGCGGCGTAAGTTCATGCGCTCTCCGGCGACCGAGCAGGCGCACGCCTGCGAGGCCGCGCTGCGCGTGGTCCTGGGAGCGCGGCGGGGCAGCCTCTTGGTCGAGGCGTCCGGGCGGCGCTTGATCGATATCGCGCCGCGCGCCGATACCGCGACGCGCGCGCGGGCCGCGCTCGGAGCGAAGGTCGGGACGGTTTACCCCTTCGATGATGATCGCGACGGCGTGCGGGTGAGCGGGGTCATCGCGCGCCCCGATTACCACCGGGTGGACGGGAGACAGCTCTTCTTCTTCGTGAACGGCAGGTTTGTGCGCGATCGCCTGTTGCAGCGCGCGGTGCTCGATGGTTGTCGCGCGGTGCTCGAGCCCGGCCGCTACCCCGCGGCGCTCATCTATATCGATATCGAGCGCGAGCTCGTCGACGTCAACGTTCATCCGCAAAAGCTCGAGGTGCGCTTTGGTGAGAGCGAGCTCGTCTTCAGCCGTGTCTCGCGGTCTATCGCGTCCGTCCTCGGCAGCTCGCCGTGGCTTCGTAAAGAGGGGCTCTTCGGGCCGCTGCCTTCGAGCGCGCGGCCGCAGCGAAGGGTGGAGGCGCGCCCGTCTTTGCCGCTCGACTTCGTGGCGGCGGCGCGAGAGGCGGGGCGGATCGCGGGCGGAGGAGAGGTCGAGCCTGCGCGGCATGAAGTCGAGGTTGGCGAAAGCTTGGTCGTCAGAGCTCGAGGAGAGCTCTCGAGGTTGCGCCCGATCGGTCAGGCGCTCGGGACTTACCTCATCTGCGAGGGGGAAGAAGAGCTCGTGCTGATCGATCAACACGCGGCGCACGAGCGCGTCTTGTTCCATGCCTTGATGAAGGAGCGCGAAGGCGGCGAGATCTTGCGACAGGCGCTGCTCTTGCCCGAGCCCGTGGAGCTGCGCGCGCCGCAGGCCGAGGCGTTCGGCGAGAGGTGGCAGGATCTGCTCGCCTTCGGGGTGGAGATAGAGCCGGTGGGACCTGGGCGCTTTGTCGTGCGTGCCTTGCCGGCGCGTCTCGCGCACGCCGACGCGCACCGCCTGGCCCTCGACTTGATCGACGAGGTCTGTGCTTTGGAGGAGGAGGGTCTGGCGCTCGCGACGCGGCAGGCAAAGACACGCTTGCTCGCCCGCGCCGCCTGTCACGCCGCGGTGCGCGCCGGCGACGTGCTCTCGAATCCCGAGATCACGGCCTTGCTCCTGGCTCTCGACGAATGTGAGCACGCGGGCGCCTGCCCGCACGGTCGCCCCGTGGTCTATCGCCTCGCGCGCCAAGAGCTTGCGCGGAGGTTCGGGCGCCGGTGACGCCCGTTAGCGCGCGTCTCGCCACACGTCGCGGCGCATGAAAGTCGCGGTGCGCTCGGCGCCGACGCTGACGATGGCCACGGGCACCGCGAGGTACTCTTCGATGCGGGCGATATAGGCGAGCGCCTTTTGAGGTAAGGCCGCGAAGGAGGCGACGCCGGGAGTGGGCTCTCTCCACCCGGGCATGGTCTCGTAGATCGGTACGGCGTGCTCGACGACAGCGATCTGCGTGGGGAAGTCGCGCACCTCGCCGGCGTCGGTCCGGTAAGCGGTGCAGAGCTCGAGCTCGTCGAGCTCATCGAGGACGTCGAGCTTGGTGAGGCACAGGTGGGTTATGCCGTTGATACGCACCGCGTGGCGTAGCGCCACCAGATCCAGCCAACCGCAGCGGCGCGCTCTCCCTGTGGTGGTGCCGAACTCGTGCCCGGCGCGCCCGAGGAGCTCGCCCACGCCGGAGCCGAGCTCGGTGGGGAAAGGACCCGCGCCCACGCGCGTGGTGTAGGCCTTGGCGATGCCGAGCACCGCGCCGATGCGCGTCGGTCCGACCCCCGCGCCGATGCAGGCGCCGCCGGCGGTAGGGCTGGAGCTCGTGACGAAGGGGTAGGTGCCGTGGTCTATGTCGAGCAGCGCACCTTGCGCGCCCTCGAGGAGGACGTTGTCGCCGCGCTCGATGGCGTCGTTGATGAGCGCGGGGGTGTTGCAGATGTGGGGCGCGAGCCGCGCGTAGGCGCGCAGCAGGTAATCGAACAGGCGCTCTACCGTCCAGTCGGCGCCTGTAAGCTCGCGTTCGTGCTCCTCGAGGTGCGCGGTGATCAAGCGACGCAGGTGCGTGTGGTCTTTCGGGTCGCCGAGGCGGATCCCGGAGCGCTGCACCTTGTCGCGGTAGGCGGGGCCGATGCCGCGGCCGGTGGTGCCGATCTTGTCCGCGCCCTTCTTCTCCTCGGAGCGCTGATCGAGGATGCGATGGGTGGGGAGGATGAAGTGCGCCTGGTCCGAGATGCGTAGCTTCTCGGTGCTCATCTTTTGCTTCGCCAAGGTATCGAGCTCGCCGATGAGCTCCTCGGGGTCGATGACGACCGCCCCGTGCATGCCGGCCGCGATGTGGGCCGACATCGGCATCGTCGAGCAGTGGTACATCCAGATGCCCGAGCGCTCCGCGGTGAAGCGGTAGACCAGCGACTCCCCGGGGGCGATCGTGCGCATCGGCTCGTCCGGGGCCACCGCGCCGGCGTGGAAGTCGACCGAGTGCCCCATCGTCCCGTCGTTGACCAGGGTCACCTCGAAGACGTCGCCGACCCGGCCGCGCAGCGTCGGGCCGGGCACCTGGCCGTTGAAGGTCCACCGCTGCTGCCACACCCCGGGGGCGACCTCGAGCGGGACCTCCTCCACCCGCAGCGTGACCCGGTGGGTGGTCGCGTCCGGCGCGGGCGGCAGCGCGGGGTCGACGGGGGAGAGCACCGGACCGGCCGGGTCCCACGTCACCGGTATGCCGGAGCCCGCCTCGCCGGACCCGTCACCCACCGCGTCGCCATCAGCCACTGC
>CAYXQW010000226.1:0-5271 GCA_964466695.1 uncultured Bdellovibrionales bacterium | reverse complement strand
CGTGGCGAACGTCTTTCAGGTGATCGAGCCTACGGAGATCACCAAGGTACCACTGGCGCCTTCTTTGGTACTTGGTATTCTCAATCATCATGGCAGAATAGTAACGGTGGTGGACCCCGGCCCGCTGTTTATGCTCGGGCGTCAACCAGACGGAGTGACGATGGCCGTGGTGTTGCGTCAAGGATTGCATGGGCCTTTGAGCTTGGCCCTGCAAGTCGTGCGGGTGAGGGGGCTCGTCAAGCACGAGGAGCTCTCGCCCGTGGCCGTGGAGCCGCGTCCGGCGGTCGCGTGGGCGGCGCGGCGCGGGAGCAGGCTCGTTCAGGTCGTCGCGGTCGGGGCTTTACTCGAACGACTCGGCCGTCTATTTGAATCTCACGATATCCGGCAGTTGCCGCAAGGAGCCACGGTATGACGAAGACTCGGGTGTTGGTCGTCGACGATGCCATTTTCATGCGCAACATGCTGAAAGACATCTTCAATGACGATCAGTTCGAAGTTGTGGGCGAGGCGGCGAACGGCGTCGAGGCGGTCGAGAAGTACAAGGAGCTCAAGCCCGACCTGACCACGATGGATATCGTCATGCCCTTCAAGAGCGGCATCGAGGCCACCAAGGAGATCTTGGCCTTGGACAAAGACGCCCTGGTGATCATGTGCAGCGCGCTCGGTCAAGAGTCGTTGGTGATGGAGGCGATCGAGGTCGGGGCCGCCGACTTCGTGGTCAAGCCTTTCAAGCCCGACGACGTTCATCGCGTCGTGCAGAAGGTGCTCGGCGGTCGTTAACCTTTGCGCCACGCACCCCCCGCCGTGGACATGAACAAATACAAGGCGCTCTTCCTCGAGGAGAGCCGTGAGCACCTGGCCGAGCTGTCACGCCTGCTCGTCGCGGTCGAGGCGAGCGCGGATCCTGCGGGGCTCATCGCCGAGGTCTTTCGCCACGCGCACTCCATCAAGGGGATGGCGGCCTCGATGGGCTATGGCGAGGTCAGCGCGCTCTCCCACGGCATGGAAGACGTGGTCGGCCGCTTTCGCGACGCGGGGGGTGAGGTCCCAAAGCACATCATCGACTCTTTGCTCGGCGGCGTCGACGCGCTGCTCGCGCAGGTGGAGGCGATCGCCAATGGTGAAAAGCCCCTCGCGCACGACGAGCTCTTGACCGTCTTCGCGGCCGCGTCGCAGCAGATCAACCCGGGTGATCCACGCTGTGAATCGCCCCTGCAGGGCATGGTCGTGCGCGTGCGCATCGGGGCGGCGTCACCGTCGCCCGCGGCGCGGGCTTTCTTGGTGCATCGAAGGCTCGCGGCGATCGGGACCATCGTCGAGGCCTCGCCTACGCTCGCCAAGATCAAGGCCAAGGAGCTCGTGTCCAACGAGCTGCGCTTTTTGGTGACGGGGGCCACCGAGGAGGAGATCGCGCAGGCGCTCGCGGTCGTCTGCGATCTCGAGGCGATCACCTGCGCGCCAGCAGAGGAGCACAAGAGCCCGAAGGTCACGATCGAGGCGGCGGAGCCGGCCAAGGGCTCGAACACGGTGCGGGTGCGCATCGACGTGCTCGATGCCCTCATTGATTCGGTGGGCGAGCTCTTCATCGCGCGCGAGCGGCTCACGGCCTTGCTCGGGCAGACGACGAGGCCGGATGTGCGCGCCGCGCTCGATGTCTTGTCGGCGCGGGTGCGCGAGATCCACGAGCAGGTGATGGCCGTGCGTATGATGCCGCTCCGCAGCCTCACCGACCGTTACCCTCGCCTGGTCCGTGACCTCGCGCGCGCGCTTGGTAAGGAGGCGGAGCTCGTCGTCGATGGCAGCGATCTCGAGCTCGACCGCGGCATCCTCGATCACCTCGACGCGGTCTTCGTGCACGTGCTGCGCAACGCCGTGGATCATGGCATCGAGAGCGTCTCCGAGCGCAGAGGGAGCGGCAAGGCCTCGCGGGGCAAGATCGAGATCAGGGCCGCGCGCGACCGCGACATGGTCTCGATCGCTATCGAGGATGATGGTCGCGGTCTCGACCCCGAAAGGTTACGCGCGATCGCGCGCGCGCGCGGCCTCATCACCGAGGACGAGAGCGAGCGCTTCAGCGCTCGCGACAGTTATTTCTTGGTCTGCCTACCCGGGTTTTCCACCAAGAGCGAGGTGAGCGATGTCTCGGGTCGTGGCGTCGGTATGGACGCGGTGCGCGGTCGCATCGAGGGGCTCGGCGGCACGTTGGATATCGAGAGCGAGGCGGGCAAGTACACGCGCTTCTTCGTGCGCCTGCCGCTCTCGCTCGCCATCATCCCGGTCTTGCTCGTGCGGGCAGCGTCCACGGTCTTCGCGATCCCCGTCGCCAAGGTCGCGTCCATCCGCGAGCGCGGTGACGACTTGATCCATCAGCCAGGCGGGGTGAGTTATCTATCTTTTCGGCACGCGCTGGTGCCGGTCTTGGAGCTCGCCGAGCTCGTGCGGTTGCCCAGGGTCGAACGCGAGGCGGGGGTGGTGGTGATCGTCGAGGATGGCCGTGATCTCTGCGGCCTCGGCGTCGATCGCGTCGTCGGATACTACGAGGCGGTGGTCAAGCCCCTCGGCGATCCCTTGGACCGGCTCGAGTGGTTCTCGGGCGCGGCTGTGCTCGGTGACGGTAAGCCCATCCTCATCCTCGATTTGGCGTATGCGTTACGCCAGCGCGCGCAAGTTGCCGAGGGCGTCGCAGCGCCGAGCTCGTGGGCGAAGGCATGAGCTCCTATCGCCTCCCCGCGCCGCCGCCCATGGTGGTGATTCCCGCCACGTGCGAGGTGTCCGGTTTGCAGCCGTGCGCGTCCGCGCGCGAGGTGCCGGCGGACGCGGCCGTGATCGCCGTCGATTGCCGCGCGGGCGTCGCCGAGGAGCTCTACACCGAGCTTCGTCGAAGCTTGCCCGCGGCGTGCTTCGTCGCCTGGCTCACGCCGGAGCGGGCCTTTGACCTCGAGCACGCGCTGCGGCTCGGGTTCGACGAGGTCGCCCTCGGCGAGCATCACCTCACGAAGGTGCTCACCCGTGTGCGTTGCGGGATCGAGACCGCCTCGTGCTTCGACCACTTGATGGCGATGCACAAGGGCCTGTTGCAGGTGGTGAGCGAGATCGCGTGCAGCCCCGAGCTGCAGGACGTCCTGCGGGTGTCCATCCTGCGGATCTCGGAGCTGTTCGGCATCGATCGGGTCTCGGTGGTGATCTTCGATCACGACGCCGAGGTCGGGTTCGTCATCATGGAGCGCGAGCGAGCCCTGCTCGACAATATCGTCATCAGCGTCTCCGACTACCCCGAGCTGCAGCAGGTCATCACCACCAAGGAGCCCCTCGTCATCCCCGACGTCTTCGGTGACGCGTTGCTCGCGGGGGTGAGGGGCAAGCTCACCTCGGCGCAGCAGCCGCACCGGGCCGCGGCGCTGTTCCCGTTGATTCGGAGAAACAGCGTCGTCGGGGCTTTGTTTCTGCGCAGCGACGAGCGTATGGACGAGATGAGCGAGCAGCAGCTCGTGACCGGGCGTCTCATCAGCTCGATCACCGCGGTGGCCATAGGTCAGGCGCTCGAGCACGACATGCTGCTCTCTGAGAAGCTCGATCTTCAAGAGAGCAAGGCCTGGGCGGACGAGCAGCTCGCTGGCCTCAAGGAGCTGCGCGAGTTCCTCGATCAGGCTAAAGACGGCGTGCTCATCACCGACGCGCAGGGCGTCATCCGTTACACCAACGGCGCGGCGGCTACCTTGCTGCGGCTCGACCCCGCCTCCTTGCCGCAGCGTCACTTCAAGGATCTTTTGATGACGCACTCGCACGCGCTCGCGGATCGGGCGCTGCGTGGTGACGCGGTGGGCGACGAGAACGGCTACGTGGATCTCATCGCGGGCACGGGCGAGGGCGGGGCGACAGACAGCGTGGTGATCTCGGCCGCCATCCGCCCGCTCACGCACCCGCAGGGCGCCGTGATCAGCTTCCGCGACGTGACGGTGCTGCGCGAGATCGAGAACGAGCTGCGCCAGACCAAGGAGTTCCTCGAGAACTTGATCCAGAGCTCGGTGGACGCCATCATCGCCACCGACACCGACGGCCGCGTCCTCCTCTTCAACCGCGCGGCGGAGCAGATGCTCGGCTACAGCGTTCGCGACGTGGTCGGCGAGGTCAACATCAACATCTTCTATCAGGAGGGCGAGGCGCAAGACGTGATGCAGAAGCTCCGGTCCGACGCCTATGGCGGCCGGGGTCGCCTGCGCATGGTGCGTAAGGATCTCGTCGCTCGTAACGGCGATATCGTGCCGGTCAACCTGACGGCGGCGACCATCTATGAGGAGACGCGCGAGGTCGCGACCGTGAGCATCCTCTCCGATCTGCGCGAGCGACGGCGCATCGAGGAGAAGCTCTCGCAGGTGCAGAAAAAATTGCAGCTCACCGAACGGCAAGCGGTGGCGGTGGAGCTCGCGGGCGTGGCGGCCCATGAGCTCAATCAGCCCCTGACGTCCATCTTGGCTTACGCCGAGCTCTTGAAGCGCCGCGCGGGCGCGGACCACCCCGATCAGCGCGCGATCGAGGTTATATGCAGCGAGGCCGAGCGGATGGCCTCGATCGTTCGTAAGATCGGGCAGATAACTTCCTACCAGACCAAGCCCTACGTCGGCAGCTCCCAGATCCTGGATCTCGGCGATCCGCAGGACGAGGATAAGTCGGGCTAGATATCCGCAGTTGGTGTCGCCCTAGTTGACTTTGCGCGGTTGGTGGGGGCATTAGCGCGCGATGCCAAGACGCGCACGTGACAAGCTCCGCAGATTGTCCATGACTCCCCACTTCCTCGCCCACCCAGAGGGGTCGGTGCTCGTCGAGCTCGGCGACACGCGCGTCATCTGCGCCGCGAGCGTAGAGGACTCGGTGCCCAAGTGGATGGGCGGCAAGGGCAAGGGGTGGGTCACGGCCGAGTACGACATGTTGCCGCGCGCCACCACTACCCGTAAGGCGCGCGACTCTCAGCGCGGCAAGGTAGGCGGTCGGACGCAGGAGATAAGCCGCCTCATCGGCCGCTCCTTGCGCGCTGCGATGAAGCCCGCGACGCTCGGCGAGCGCACCCTCACCATAGACTGCGACGTCATTCAGGCCGACGGCGGCACTCGCACGGCCGCCATCACCGGCGGCTTCGTCGCCATGGCGCTCGCCATCAAGACCCTCGTCGCGCGCGGCAAGCTCGATCCTTCGGCCATGCCCGAGCCCGTGGCCGCCGTCTCGGTGGGGCTCGTGGACGGGGAGCCGCAGCTCGACCTCGACTACGGTATGGAC
>CAYXQW010000225.1:0-5273 GCA_964466695.1 uncultured Bdellovibrionales bacterium | reverse complement strand
CGCCGTCGGTGTCCCAGAGGTTTTGGTCTGGATCGAGGGCGTTCGGGATGCAGTCGCCGTCGAGGTCCTCGGGGGTCTCCGGGCAACGGCAGTAGGCCGTGGGATCGGGGTCATCGGGATCCGGGTCGTCGGGGTCTATAGGATCGATCGGGTCTGGGTCGGCGTCGCAGTTCGGGGTGCAACACACCTGGTTGCCGGCCCGGTCGCGGCACGTGCCGTCGGGGTAGGCGCAGATCACCTCGCCCTCGCTGTTTTCGAAGCAGGTCACCGACTCGCTCTGCTTGTTGCCGCAACCAAGCGCGAGCAACAACACCGCGACCAGGCCAAAAAAGCGAGGCAAAAAGGATATCGTTCTTCTACACATAGGCTCTGCTCCTTGACGACTCACGGCGGATTGACCAGATCGACGCACTCACAACCACATTCGACACAACAGGTCTCGGTCTGCGGCCGGCACGCCGGCACGCAACGACCAGACGATCCATCACATACTTGCCAGGACTCACAATCACCATCTTCGCACAAAGAACCCGCGCAGCACGTGGGCTCGACGCAGCCCACGGCGTATTTTCCAAGGTTCGGCGCGAAGACGCAATCCATATCCGCCCCGAGCGGACAGCACGGCGTGCCGCCCTCGCGCAAGAGCGCGGCGCAGCACTGCGAGATGAGCTCGCAGCTCGCCATGGTGCCGCTCGCTGCATCGAAGGCCACGCAGGCGGCGAGGTCGCTCGTGCAGGGGAGACAGGTGTGCCGCGCGGCGTCGCCCTCGCAGTAGGGGAAGGGCGCCGCGCCCGAGGTATAACCGCAGGGGCAGGCGAGCGCGTCGGGCGGCGTATCTACGAGGCAGGTCGCGCAAGCGCCGGTCGTCGGATCGTGGCGCTCGCCTGGCGAGCAGACGACAGGCTCCTCGCACGCGCGATCGCAAAGATCGATCTCGGCGACGCAGGCCGTGAGCGCCACGCAGGCGAGGTAGGCGAGCGAGCGCTTCACGGCGCCTCCTCGCAAAGCTCGCCGCGCATGAGGCTCTGCGCGAGGCGCGACGCCTCACGCCGCACCGTGGGATCGAGGGAGGCATCGCGCGCGAGGGCCGTAGCGCACCGCGCGCCGCCGCATGGATCGTCCGCGCGTAAGAGCTCGCACAGGGCCAGCTTGGCCTGCCAGCGCGCCTCGCCCTCGCCCGACGCCGCGAGCCGCGCGAAGAGCGGGAGCGCCCGCGCGCGTGCGTGCAAGACGAAGCCGTAGATACGCGCGCTCTCATAAGCGCAGAGATCGATATAAGCGCGCGCGAGCCCGGGCGTGTGCTGGCACCGCTCGTAGATGGCGAGCGCCGCGTCCTCAGCGCCGCTCGCGAGCAAGGCCTCGGCCCGCTCGAGCTCCGAGGTGATATCCGGCGGCTCGCTCGCGACTAAGCGCGCGGGGGCCTTCTTCGGCGTCGGCCTCGCGACCTCGAGAGCGCCCGTGGCCTCTGCCTCGCGAAAGTCGTAGTGATCGACCTCGCGAGAGGCGCCACCGAAGGTCGAGTGGGTGGTGCCGGCGCGGGCCAAGACCTCGCGCCCGCCCGATGAGATCTGCACCGCCCCCTCGGTCACCGCGACCGACATCCCAAGACCCAAGACGACGCTCACCGTAAATCGGGTCCCCACCGCGCGCGCCTCACCTTCGGGCGTGCGCACCAAGAGCTCGCGACCTTCGCCGCCCGTGAACGCAAAGCTCGCCGTGCCCTTCGTCATCTCCACCACCACGCGGCGCCCGTCGCGCGTCACCACCCCGCCCCAGTCGGCGTCGGCCGAGATCTTGACGAAGGGTGTGGGTGTAAGCTCGACCAATGACGGCGCCGGCCGCGCGCCGCCGAAGAGCAAGACGAGCACCGCCACGGAGGCCGTGAGCGCCGCCGGCACGAGAACGCCGGCCACGCGCCAGCGCCGCCGCGACGCGTTGGCCGCAAGCTCGGGTGCGAGGCGCGCGTCGAGGCAGCGCAAGCTCTCGACCGGGACTGTAGGCTCGAGCTCGCGCGCCGCCTCGAGGCCGAGGCGAAGCGCCGTCCCGGCAGCGCGGCAGCGCTCGCAGCGCGCGAGGTGGCTCTCTAGGTGTTGGCGCGCGAGCGGCAAAAGCTCGCCGCGCGCGCCGGCCACCATGACGTCACGAAACCTAGCGCACGTCATGACTCCACCTCCCGCGCACGCTCGAAGCTCCCGGGCGACACCACCTCGGCCACGACACGCGCGAGGCCCGCGCGCGCCGCCGCGAGCCGCGAGGCCACGGTGGGCACGGGGCGGCCGGTAGCGATCGAGATCTCCTTGAGCGTGAGGCCCTCGATGTCGTGCAGCACGAGCACGAGGCGCAAGCTCGGCGTAAGCTCGCCGAGCGCGCGGTACACCATGCGCATGGCCTCGCGGCGCTCGAGCTCTACCGAGGGATCGTCGCAAGAAGCCGCGGCGTCCTTGAGCTCTACGAGCTCAGGCTGCCGGTAGCGCAGGCGCATCTCCTGATAGGCCACGTTGTAAGTTATGCGCCGGATCCAGGCGCCGAGCCGCGCACGCCCGGCGTAGCTCGGCAAGGAGCGGAGGACCTCGACGAAGACGCTCTGGTAGGCATCGTCCACGTCTGCCTCGGGCCCGAAGATGCGCTTTAGGCGCCGGTACACGGCCGGGCCGTGCTCTTGGGCGACCCGCGCGGCGTCGAGCCGCGGCCACAAGGCAGCCAAGATCCCCATCAGAAGGTCACCCCCGCCGCGAGCGACAGGCTCACCACCCCCTCGGTGATTCGGCGATCATCGAGCACGTAGCGCTGCCGCAGGATCGCCACCGGAGCCAAGAGCCGCAACCAACCCGTCCACGCGCGCGCGCGGGCGAAGGAGGCGCGCAAAGACGGCCCCAAAGACAGCCCGAGCGACATGGCGCGCGCGGACGCGGCCTCGGCCACCTCGAGCTCGGCGAGCGCGACGGCGCCGAGCTCTAATCCTTCGCTCACCTTCGCGGCGAGGCCGAGCTGTAACGGCACGCGGTGCATCCGCACTTGCTGCCCGGCGCGCGCGGCGACATAGCCGAACTCGGCCGCCCCCAAAACGCCGCCGCCGAGCGCGATTTCGCCGCCGGCCTTGACCCCGAGGCTCTGTAGCTCACGAAGATCCGAGCCGAGCTCGAAGAGCGCGTAGGGCCGAACCCGCGCCACCTCCACCTTGGCCTCCTCGCGTCGTTCGGGTTCGGGCGCGGGCGCGGGCTCCTGCGTAGCTCGCCGCGACCGCAAGTCGGCGTAGCCGCGCGCGATGGCCGAACGCACGAACAACCAGACCGCGAGCTTCGCCGCAGCCTCGTCCTTGCCGGCGAGGTCGAAGATCCGCTCGGCGAAGAGCTCCTCCCCCCGCGACACCGCGACGAGGACGCGCGCGCCTTCCCCATAGATGACGTGAACCTCGAGGCAAGCCTCCTCGCTCAGCGCCTCGCAAGACGGCTCATCAGGCCACATCCCGTCGAGGCGCTCACGCAGGTAAGCACCCATGGTGCCCTCCCCCTGCTCGCTGACGCTAGGCATCATGCGCGGCTCCGACGACGCGAGGGTCGCCCAAATAACGGTGAGCAGCATATCCATGAAAACCGACGCGACCCTTCATGAGAGAGTAGTTGTCCGCGCTCCCGAAAATTATGACGCTTACCCGAGAAAAAGTCGCGGGCGGCCGTTTATGAGCGGCGGCGGCCACGGCGCGCGGCGCGCGGCGCGGACAAGAGCGCTTTGGCCGCCACGAGATCGGGCGCGTCGAGCCCGTCGTCGAAGCTCTCGTAGATAGTCTTTACGAGCTCCTTCTCCCGCGAGAGCCGGCAGAGGCTCACCGCGGCGCGCAGCTCCCACCAGCGCATACCTCGCGCGCGCGCCGTCTCGAGCGCCTGGCGAAACAAGGCGAGCGCGAGCGCGGTGTTCTCCTGCCCTCGCGCGAGCAGCAGCTCGCCGCGCAGCCGGTACACCTCCGGCTCCATGTGGCGCTCGCCGTAGCTCTCGAAGAGCGACTCCGCCTCGGCGAGCGCGCCGAGGCCTTCATCGCCGCGCCCCAACGAGGCTAGGGCCTCCGCGTAATGGACGAGCATGCTCGTGCGCATGAAGTTCCAGCCGCTCCTCTTCATGTACGCGAGGCTCGCTTGCACGGGGGCGAGGCCCGCCGCGTCGCCTCGCGCGCAAAGGACAAAGCCGAGCAAGCCCTTCGCGAACATACCGTAGGTTTGCAGGCCGTGCTCGATACCGACGGCGTCCGCGAGCTCCGCGTGACGAGAGGCCGACTCGAGATCGCGTCTCAAGATATGGACGTCCGCCGACAAGCTCGTCGCCGCGGCCAGGTTCCAAGGTTGTGGCAGCGCGCGCGCGCTCTCGATAGCGGCCGCGCAATGCTCACGGCTTTGCGATACCTTGCCGAGCATCAAAGACGCGGCGCCGGCGTACGCGCGGCACAGCACGATCGGGTCATGCAAATAGACGGACGTCGACAGCGTGAGCATCTTGTCGCTGCGGGGCGCCCGCACCGATGTCGCGTATTCCACCGAGCGCGCGGGGTCGCCCATGTAGAACTCGATCATCGCCAGGTACGTAGGGCAGAGCACCGCCGCGACGCGCATAAGCTCCGGAATGCCGAGGCGGTCGCCGCACTCGCGCAGGCGCTCGGTCATACGGAGCGCCTGGCGCATGTCGCCGCGGAACAGGTAGTGGCGGACGAAGCTCGACAGCACCCAGAACAAAGATGGGCTCTCGGGGAGGCGATCGCGGAGCTCCTCGGCGCGGCCGACGATGGCGGTGATGTCCGCGTCGTCGTTCGTCCCCGACATGTTGAGCGCACCCGCGAGGTTTACGCGCAAGCTGAGCTCCTGCTGATCTCGCGCAACCGATGCCGGCAAGGCCTCGAGGACCCCGAGGCCTTGCTGCAAGTAGCGCGAGGCCTGATCGACGAAGCGGAGCTTGAGGGCGCGCTCGTTCGCGCGCAGCCAGTAGTGCGCGAACTCCTCGCCCATCCCGGCTTCGGCGAAGTGGTGCGCCAACAGCTCGGGGTGGTGCTCGACGACATCTTGGTGCTCCGCGGACAAGACGCGCGCCACTTGCGCGTGCAGGCTTTGGCGCGCGTCCTCGGGGATGGTCTGGTAGGCGGCGTCGCGGATCAAGGAGTGGTGAAAAGAGTAGACGACCAGGTCGCCCCGAGCGCGCTCGACCACGAGCTCTCCGTCCATCAGCGCCGTGAGCTGTGATCTGCCCCGGCAAACATAGACACAGGGTTAAGCCGCTTTGAGCAAAGCCAG